>JAIVHE010000001.1:0-28513 GCA_020201255.1 Desulfobacteraceae bacterium | reverse complement strand
CGGTACCGCAGCCGGTTTTTCCACCAGCCCCGGCCTCCCAAACCAACCGTATCCCGGTCCAGGGCCAGGGAGATTTTCAATCTCACCGCAGCGGAACTGACCACTATGAACAAACGGTCTTTGACCCGACGTTACCGGAAACTGGCCCGGGAACATCACCCGGACAAGGGCGGCAGCCAAGACAAATTTGTGGAACTCAGTGAGGCTTACCAGGCCCTTCTGGCAAAAATAAATCTATCGGAATAACACCCATGCCCTGGCGGGCACAACAAAGAATGAAAGCTGTTAGCTGAGTACTGACAGCTGACGGCTTTCATATAAAAAACCGGTGGAAAAAAAGGAGATCGCGCATGTTTTACAAAGCCCAGGACAATGGATTCAAACAGGCCATGCCGGGAATACAGATCAAAACCCTGGTATACGGTGAAAACACTCTTCTTTCCCAGTTCAAACTGGCAAAAGGCCACGCCCTTCCCCTCCATTCCCACCCCCATGAACAGACCGGATATTTGGTTACAGGCAGGCTCAAGATGACCATCGGACCGGACACATTTGATGCGGCACCCGGCGACAGCTGGTGTATACCCGGTGACACCACTCACAGTGCCGAAGTTCTGGAAGATGCCATCGCCATAGAGGTGTTCTCTCCTGTGCGGGAAGAGTACCTGCCTGGCTAAATCCGTGCTGCTTCAATATATATCCATTCATGGTTTTGATGCATCCGAAGATCACTGGTTCTTTCGGTATGCAGCGACGTTAATCAACCAGGCCCAACGGATGATGCCCCAATCTGCGCCAGATATATTTTTCCAGTTCCACGACAATGAAAATCAGCAGGCTGTTGCCCAGAATCAGGCCCCATTCCAGCAGGCCCAACGGGGCACTCTGAAAAACGGTATTGAAAACAGAACTATATGTGTAGATCAGTTGAAGCACCGTCATGACGAATACGCCAAGCCACAGGAAGGGATTGCTCCATATGCCCAAAACCCAGAAGGGATGGGTTATGGACCGGCAGTTGAAAAGAAAAAACATTTCTCCGAAAACAAAGACATTGACCGCCATGGTCCTTGCCAGCTCTGTATTCCCATTGCTCAAGAAGAGTTCCAGCTTGAAGAGCCCGAAGGCCCCGATGACCAATAAAATACTGACGGTTATGATCCGCACAACAAGCGGCCTGGTCAGTATGGGGGTATGGGGATTGCGGGGGGTGCGCTTCATTATGCCGGCTTCTTTGGGTTCAAAGGCCAGCATCAACCCGAGAAGCAGCGCAGTGCTCATGTTGATCCAGAGTATCTGTACCGGGAGAATGGGCAGTTGCATGCCCAGCAGAATGGAAAGAAATATGACCAGTCCCTCCCCTCCGTTGGTAGGAAGTGTCCAGGTAATGAACTTAACAAGGTTATCGAAAATTCCCCTGCCCTCTTCCACTGCTGCCTCAATGGTTGCAAAATTGTCATCCGTGAGTACCATGTCCGCAGATTCTTTTGAGACCTCGGTGCCGGTGATACCCATGGCCACGCCTATGTTTGCCCGGCGCAGAGCCGGTGCATCGTTCACCCCGTCGCCGGTCATGGCCACCACATTGTCCCGTCTTTGCAGGGCCTCTACCAGTCTGAGCTTCTGTTCGGGAGAGACCCTGGCAAATACGGCCGTGTGGTCGGCCTGGTTTTCCAGTTCCTCATCGGATAACCTCTCTATATCCCTGCCCGTCAGAACCTCACGGGTATGATAGGAACAACTTTCTTCACACAGCCCCATCTGCCTGGCTATGGCAGCGGCAGTACCTGCGTGGTCTCCTGTGATCATTTTCACCCGGATCCCGGCAGCAATGGATGTTTTAACCGCTTCCACCGCTTCAGGCCGCGGTGGATCGATCATGCCCTGTAAACCGAGAAACTCTATCCCTTCTTCCAGGTCTGCATGGGTTATTTCAGTTTTATCCGATTCTACCTGTTTGCGGCCGAATGCCAGTACCCGCAGGCCTTTATCAGTCATGGACTCGACCCATTCCATGATAACATCATGTTCGGGGGTGTCACTTTTTCCATCAGGCAGCAGCATTTGTCTGCATTCAAGACAAATGCTTTCGATGGAGCCTTTTATGTATATCAGGTTCGGCCTGCCCTCCCCCTGACTGTGAAGGGTTGCCATATACTGCCGTTTTGACTCAAATGGTATGGTGTCCAGTTTCGGCTTTTCCCGTTCCAATTTTTCAGGATCATATCCGGCTTTCATGGCCACAGTGATAAGTGCACCTTCTGTGGGGTCTCCCTCGACCTGCCATCCCTGATCTGTTTTTTTGATACTTGCATCATTGCAGAGAATACCGGCTGCCAATATCTCTTGAAGGGCATGGTTTGAAGAGATATCAACCTTTTGTCCATTTTCTTCCATCTGTCCTTCCGGCGCATACCCCACTCCGGTGACCGCGTAACGGGAGCCGCCGGACACGATATCCTGTACCGTCATCTGGTTCTGGGTTAACGTGCCGGTTTTATCTGAACAGATAACCATGGTAGACCCAAGGGTCTCCACAGCGGGAAGCTTTCGGATAATGGCATTTCGTTTTGCCATGCGGGATACACCGATTGCCAGCATAATTGTGATGGCAGCGGGCAGACCTTCCGGAATCGCGCCCACGGCCAGCGCAACAGATGCCATGAACATTTCAATCCAGTCCTGGCCCCGCAAAAAACCCACCACAAAGGTTAATACTGCCATAACTAGAATGACATAGAGCAGTATTTTTGAAAAATGATGAATTTTTCTGGTAAGCGGGGTCTCGAGAATATCGGCTGATGCGATAAGTATGTTGATCCGCCCTATCTCTGTGCGGTCTCCAATGGAAACCACAATGCCCTTTGCGGTACCTGCCGTAACCAGAGTGGAGGAATAGGCCATATTTCTGCGGTCTGCAAGGTCCATATCTTTTTCAAGTACAACCGCCTCTTTCTGAACCGGAATGCTTTCCCCGGTAAGTGCGCTCTCATCCACCTGGAGTTCCCGGATTTTCAACAACCGCAAATCGGCCGGTATTTTATCACCCGGCTGGAGGATAACGATATCCCCCGGCACAAGATCACTGGAATCAATCTGTTTTTTTTCTCCGTCCCTGACAACCGTAGCCTGGCTTACCATGGACCTGGCAAGGGATTCAATTGCTTTCAGTGCTTTTGATTCCTGCACAAATCCGATAAAGGCATTGATCAAAACAACGGCAAAAATAACGATTGCATCGATATATTCCGCAAGGACAACCGTTACCACTGTAGCAACCAGTAAAATTATGATCAGCGGCTGATTGAACTGGATAAGGAAACGAATGATTGGTTTCCGGCCTTTTTGCCGGGTCAGGACATTGGGACCATAAGTGTTTAATCGTTCAGACACCTCTTTTTCTGAAAGGCCGTTTGCAGTATCCGATTTCAACTCTGCCGCAATTTCCTGAATATCCAGGATATGCCACTCTTTTTCAAACTCTTTTTTGTCCATATCAATTCCTTCATATGCATTAAGAATGTATCCGTGATCCACATTATGTGTCGAATATCTCAACCATTATCAAACCAGAAGATCCAGTGTTTTACAATGGGCAATTGTTTGTATTTTTGGTAAAATGATCCTGTATATTGATCTGCGCTGACAGGAGTTGAAATTTTGTCCTCATTGAGATCTGGTATGATGGAAATTTATGGTTGATCAGTCGATTGAATTGTATATGCACTTGTGGTACCCTGAAAACCGGTGATAAAAGACCTTGTCTCCGCAGAAATCAAGCCCATAACACCCATGCCCTGGCGGGCACAACAAAAAATGAAAATTGTCAGCTGATAACTGAATACTGATGGCTGAGGGCTTTCATAAAAACTGGATGGTTTACACATCATTATGGCAAAAAATCTGTTTATAACGGCCACAGAGGCAAGGAGCGGAAAATCCGTCATTTCTCTGGGCATTATGGAATTATTGATCCGGAACCTGGGCAGGGTTGGTTTTTTCAGGCCCATCATCGATGGGGACAAAAACCGGCCCGACAATGACATCCAGCTGTTTTCCACCCATTTCAAACTGGGCATCTCCTATGAAAACATGTTTGCCTATACATTGGCCCAGGCCAGCGATCTTATCGGCCAGGGCAGACAGGATGAGCTCATGGAAGGCATTTTTACATCCTACAAAGCGCTTGAAAACAACCATGATTTTATATTGTGTGAAGGCATTGAGCTGGAAGGGTCATCCGCTTCCTTTGAATTTGATGTCAACGCCAAAATTGCCAAAAACCTGGGATGCCCGATTCTGCTGGTTGCCAATGCCTATAAAAAATCCATGGAAGAGGTGATTCAATCCATAAAAATCTACCATAAGTCTTTTATCCAGGAAGGCTGTGAGGTCATTGCCACCATCGTGAACCGGACCATACCGGACCAGGGCCGGCACATTTTGTCCCGTTTACAAGAACAAAGCCCTGCCCCGGGCCAGCTGCTCTATGCCGTGCCCAACGATATCCGCCTGGGAAACCCCACAGTGGGAGAGATCGCCCATATCCTGGGCGCAGACATCCTGTACGGCAAAGACCAGATCAACCGGCATGTGTACAGTTTTACCGTGGCAGCCATGCAGCTGCGCAATTTTTTAACCCGCCTGGAACACGGCACCCTTGTCATCACGCCGGGAGACCGGTCCGATGTCATCGTTGCCTGTCTTTGCGCCGTGTCATCCATGACCATGCCCAATATTTCAGGGATTATGCTCACCGGAGGCCTCAGACCAGAAGAACCGATCTGCCGGCTCATTGAAGGATTTTCCACCATGGTGCCCATTCTTGCCGTGGAAAAAGACACGTTTCCGTCGGCCATTATGGTGAGCCGGGTCCATGCCGGTATCTCCCCTGACAATGAACGCAAAATCACCCGGGCCCTGGAAGTCTTTGATACATATGTCAGATCCCCGGAACTGGCCCAAAAAATCATCAGTTCCCGGACGGTTGTCGTGACCCCCAAAATGTTTGAATACGGACTGCTGCAAAAAGCCAGGGAGAGCAAAAAACAGCACATTGTGCTGCCCGAAGCAGAGGATGACCGTATTTTGGCTGCTGCTGAAATCCTGCTGCGGCGGGATGTGGTGCGCCTGACCCTGTTGGGAAACAAAGCCAGGATCCGCAAAAAAATTTCCCGGCTGGGGTTGAATCTGGACGCTGCAAACATTTTGGAGATACAGACATCTGAACATTTTGAAGCCTATGTCCACACCTATTATGCCTTGCGAAAACACAAAGGCATTACCATGGAGATCGCCAGAGATATCATGAGTGATGCCAATTTTTTCGGCACCATGATGGTCCATGAGGCAGATGCCGACGGCATGGTTTCCGGGGCCGTGCATACCACCCAGGATACGATCCGGCCGGCATTTGAAATCATCAAAACCAAGCCCGGAATTTCCTTTGTTTCCAGTGTGTTCTTCATGTGTCTGAAAGACCGGGTGCTGGTATACGGGGATTGTGCCATCAATCCCGACCCGGACGCAGAACTGCTGGCCCAGATTGCAGTCAGCTCCGCCCGCACCGCCCAGATTTTTGATATTGCGCCCCGGGTGGCCATGTTATCTTATTCCACAGGGATATCCGGCAAGGGAGCAGACGTGGAAAAAGTACGAAAGGCAACCGGGCTGGCCAGGGAACTGGCTGCGGTCCAGGGGCTTGATATAAAGATAGAAGGCCCCATCCAGTACGATGCTGCCATCGATCCCATTGTGGCCGGCATAAAAATGCCGGGCAGTGCTGTGGCCGGAAAAGCTACTGTTTTCATATTTCCCGACCTGAACACCGGCAACAACACCTATAAGGCGGTGCAGCGGTCTGCCGGGGCCGTTGCCATCGGTCCGGTGCTCCAGGGGCTGAACAAACCGGTCAATGACCTGAGCCGGGGATGCCTGGTGTCAGATGTGGTCAACACCATTGCCATAACAGCCATTCAGGCCCGGGCGGAAAAGGAGCAGCCATGAAAATACTGGTCATCAATACCGGCAGTTCCTCCATCAAGTACCAGTTGTTTGACATGGCCACAGAAAAAGTGCTGGCCACAGGCATTGCGGAAAACATCGGCAGTGATGCAGGATCTCTCACGCACACAACAATGGCACAGGACGGCACCCCCCAAAAAAAACGTATCAGCGCAAACCATATGGACCATTCCAAAGGCCTTACCCGCATCACGGCACTGCTGACGGACAAAGACCACGGTGTGATCAAAAATACCTCCGATATAGGGGCAGTGGGCCACCGGGTGGTGCATGGAGGGGAAACATTTCAGGCTCCCGGGATCATAGATAAAAGCGTGCTGGATGAGATAGAAAACAACATCCCCCTGGCCCCGCTGCATAATCCTGCCAACCTGACCGGCATCCGGGTGGCCCGATCCATTTTCCCCCACGCCCCCCAGGTAGCGGTATTTGATACCGCTTTTCACCAGACCCTGCCAAAACATGCCTATATGTATGCCCTGCCGTATGAATTGTATGAAAAAACCAGGATCCGGCGATACGGGTTCCACGGTACCTCCCATGCGTATGTGGCCCAAGAGGCAGCAGATTTTCTGGAAAAACCCCTGGAACGGCTGCACCTGATCACATTGCACCTGGGCAATGGTGCCAGCGCGGCAGCCGTTCAAAACGGCCGATGCGTGGACACCTCCATGGGGTTGACCCCGCTGGAAGGCCTGGTCATGGGTACCCGCACCGGTGATATCGATCCTGCCATCCCCTTTTTCTTATCCCGGCACCTGAACATGTCCATAGATGACATGGACGATCTGCTCAACAAACAGAGCGGGCTCAAAGGCCTGTGCGGAGAAAATGATATGCGCTCGGTGCTGGACAAGGCAGCAAAAGGAGATGACCCGGCCCGGCTGGCCCTGGATGTCTACACCTACCGCATCAAAAAATATATCGGGGCCTATACCGCGGTCCTGAGCAGACTGGATGCCCTGGTGTTCACCGGCGGTATCGGGGAAAACGCCCCCAAGATCCGGGAGCGCTGCTGCAGCGACTTATCATGTCTGGGCATTGAAATCGATCCGGACAAAAACATGGCTGATACACAAGCCTTGCGGCAGATCAGCCCCATGAATGCAGGGGTGGCCATCCTGGTCGTCCCCACCAATGAAGAGCTGAAAATCGCCAGAGAAACCCAAAAAATGGTGGAAGGATGACAGCATCAAATAAATGATTTTTTCAATTAACCGGGAAGGGAGTTATGACACCAGATTTTCACCAGTATTTTACCCTGTTTGCCCGCATCAGCAAAAAAATCCACGCCAACAGCGATACCAGAGATATCCTGGCATGTATTGTGGAAAACATCACCCGGATCACGGAAGCCAAAGGCAGTATTTTCTGGCTGTTGTATTTCATGGGCAGCCGCACCCTTTTCGACCATGAACTGGAACTGGTGACCGCCCTGGGGGAGCAAGGGGCCATTGCCCTGGAAAAAGCCATTGGATATGACCAGAAATTCATGGACATTTACCAGAAGATTGTGGAGGGATTCGCCCTGGCCATTGATGCCAGAGACCGGGTTACCCATGGCCACTCCCGGCGGGTGGCAAGACTTTCCCGGCTGACAGCCCGGCAGATGGGACTTTCCGAAACCATGGTCAAAAACATCTTCCATGCCGGGATTCTCCATGATATCGGAAAAATCGGGACCAGGGATACAGTGCTGGAGCGTCTGGGGCATCTGACCTCCAAAGAGATGAAACAGATCCGGCAGCACCCGGTACTGGGGGCGGATATCCTGTTGCCGCTGACCTTTTTTTGCGATCTGGCACCCATGATTCGCCACCACCATGAACGGCTGGACGGCAGCGGATATCCGGACGGCATCAAAGGAGAGAACATTCCTTTGGGAGCAAGGATACTGGCGGTGTGCGACGTGTTTGAAACCATGACAGCCGGCCGGCCAGGCATGCCGGCAAAAGACCTGTCATCAGCGGTTACCGACCTGCAGCACGGGGCCGGCACCCTGTTTGATCCGACCGTGGTCCAGGCCTTTTTCGCTGTCATCCAGGCACACCCCGATGCCCTGGAAATCCATGAATCCGTGGATGATGTTCTGGATATGCTCCGGCAGAATATGGCGGAGCTGGCCCTGGGAAACCGCCTGGAAAAACAAACCGCCCGTTTGTTTCCCCCGGGGTTTTAACGGCAGACATATCGGCTCTGGCAGGCTTGAGAAAATAGTCACCCAAGACACATGCTTTCGATGAAGCCTTTTATGGTTGGCAGCCGATTGCATTGTATATGCACTTGTGGTACGCTGAAAACTGGTAATAACATCTATGCCCTGGCGGGCACAATGAAAAAGGGTGGAAGGATGACAGGGTTCGACACAGAAGGCTCCAGCCCGGCCGGCCCTTTCTTGAACGCTGGGGATATGGCGTTGGCACCGGAACTGAGCGGTCATTTTCAAGATATCATGCAATCCCTTTCCAGAGAACAGGACTATCCGGACCTTGCCATGCTCGGCGAGCGGCTGGATACCTTTACCCGTCTGATGCTCTACAGCCCCACGGACCTGGCTGAGATTCTCAAGGCGGTTTCCGCCATCCATGATGCCCTCACCGCCCGGATCATTTCCTTTCATGTGGATGCCATCAAATCCAAAGACGGACGATCACCCCCGGGAAAATTCTGCTGGATTTCCATGGGCAGTGATGCCAGGCAGGAACAGGTGGTAAGAACCGACCAGGACAATGCCCTGATTTACGCGGATCCGCCCCGGTCCGAAGAAAAGGCATGGGACGCTTATTTTGCGCACCTGGCACAGCAGGTGGTCACGGATCTGGACCGGTTCGGGTTCACCCTGTGCAAAGGGGATGTCATGGCCACCAACCCGCAGTGGCGGCGGCCGGTGACCCGGTGGCTCCAGGCCCTGGACCAGTGGATCGGTTCCGCTGAACCCGCAGATATCCGGCAACTGACCATTCTGCTGGATTTCAGGCCGGTCTACGGTGATATACCCATGGCCAAAAGCCTCTGGAACAAGGTGTTTGCGTTGTTCCAAACCCATCCCGGGGTGAGCCACTACCTGACCCGGGATGATTTTCTTTTCGCCTCCCCCAAAACCTTTTTCGGCAGAATAAGGACCCGGCGCACAAAACAATGCAGGGCCTGTTTCAACATCAAAACCGCAGGCCTGGCACATCTGATCAATGGTATCCGCATCATGGCGCTGAACCACGGCATCAGCACCCCGGCCACCCTGGAACGTATGATTTCATTGAAAACCAAAGGGGTTCTGCGATACCAGAAATATCCTGGCATGTATTGTGGAAAACATCACCCGGAGCACGGATACTGACGGTGTGCGACGTGTTTGAAACCATGACAGCCGGCCGGCCAGGCATGCCGGCCCTGGCATGCCTGGCCTGGCCCTGGTAGGCCGGCAGATACAACAAACTATTTTTTCAGAGGTGTCATGAACCTGCTTCATCTGTTTACCAATTTACCCATCCGGTATAAAATTTTGTGCATTTTTTCATTCACTTTTTTTGTGATCATGGGGCTTTCCAGCCTGACCATCTATTCCATTGTCAGACAGAACGTTGAAAAAAACATTGAAAACGAACTGGATAATGCCACATCCGCCATGGTAAATACGGTAAAAACCGCAGCATCCGTATCCATTAAAAATTATCTGCGGGCTACGGCAGAAAAAAACCTGGACATTGTCCGGCATCTGTACCGTCTTGAGGCCAACGGCGAATTGACCCGGGCACAGGCAAAAAAACAGGCCGCAGATATGATGCTGGCCCAGAAAATCGGGACCAACGGCTATATCTGCATTCTGGACGGGACAGGCAGGGTGGTGAAGCATCCCAAAAAACTGCTGGAAGGTCTGGATATTTCCGACCATGAATTTGTCCAGGAAATGGTGTTGAAAAAAAAGGGATATATTGAATATGACTGGCAGAATCCAGATGATGAAACCCCCAGGCCCAAGGCATTATACCTTGCATACTTTGGCCCCTGGGACTGGATGATCACCGTGTCATCCTACAGAAAAGAGTTTTTTGAACTGATGGATATCAATGATTTTACAAAAAGCATCCTGGGCCAGCGTTTTGGCAAAACCGGGTATGCCAGTGTTATGAATACAAAGGGACAGATCATTATCCATCCGGAACTTACCGGTATCAATGTCCTTTCCAGTTCCAAATACAAAGATACCTTTTTTATGGAAATGCTCGAAAAAAAGAATGGAAAACTGACCCATTCATGGAGCAGCAGTAATACCCTGTCCAGAAAAAAACTGGTGTATTTCAACCACCTGCCGGAATATAACTGGATTGTCGCCTCTTCTATTTATATAGATGAATTTTTCTCTCCCCTGGAAACCATAAAAAATTTCATCCTGATAGTGGGACTTGTTTCTTTTGTGATCTTTATTCCCATTACCTTTTTTGTAAGCGCCACCATTACAGACCCCTTGCGAAAACTGATGGACCGGCTCAACGAAGATATTATGGATGGATTTTCAAACAGAATGGTCACCACCCATTCTCTGGATGAAGTGGGACAGATCAGCTTTTACTACAACTCGTTTATGGAAAAGCTGGAGGCTTACTCCCTGAACCTCAAAGCCCAGATTGCCGAGCGCAAACTGGCCCAGGAGGCGCTGCAGGAAAGCGAAGAGCGCTACCGGTCCGTGATGGAGGCGGCCCCGGACCCCATCATCGTTTATGACATGGATGGGTGTGTTACCTATTTGAACCCTGCTTTTACCAGGGTGTTCGGATATTCCCCGGCAGAAAGTCTGGGCAGGAAAATGGACCATTTCGTCCCGGAAGAGCACTGGAAGGAGACAATGGAGGGTATCCACACCATTCTTGCAGGCAAGGTGCTGCCCCGCACAGAAACCATCCGCAAGGCAAGAGACGGCCGGCTAATCGAGGTGACCCTGCGGGGATCGGTGTACCGGGATAAACATGGAAATCCGCTGGGAACCGTGATTACCCACCGGGACGTGTCCCGGGTAAAGCAGTTGGAAAAAGCCATCATGGAGACCGGAGAAAAAGAACGCCAGAAAATCGGCAATGACCTGCATGATGATCTGTGCCCCCACCTCATCGGTGTGGAAGGATTGAGCAAGGTTTTGAAAACCAAAGTCAAAAAAACCTCTCCCGAAGCTGTCCACCTGGCGGAAAACATCACGGAATTGATACAGCAGGCCATCCAGAAAACCCGGCTTCTGGCCCGGGGACTGTGTCCGGTGTATTTCAAGCACGGTCTGTTGTCGTCTTTACAGGAACTGGCCGCCAACACCCGGATGGTGCACCGGGTGAACTGTTCGCTTTTGTTTCATGAAAAAATTTTGGCCGGCTCCGACATGGTCAATATCAATCTCTACCATATCACCCAGGAAGCGGTGCAGAACGCCATCCGCCACGGAAACGCAGACCGGATACTCATTGAGATGAAATATGAGAAAACATTGTTCCTTCTCAGCATCACAGACAACGGCACCGGCATTGTCCCATCCGAAGAAGCCCGGGGCATGGGAATGCGCATCATGAATTACCGGGCCAAACTGATGGGGGCTTCCCTGGATATTGATTCAGGCCCTACCGGCACCTGTGTGACCCTGAAACTGCCGGTCAGCGCGTTGCACCCTCCCGGCGGTGTCCACCCATTGCCGTTAACAGGGCATGCTTCAATGCGGTGACCGGATAGGGCTTGTTCAAAAACACCTGGAAAAGTTCCGGGTAACCGTCCGCCATGACCGTTTTTTCATCATATCCGCTGCAAAGTACCACCGGCACATCAGAGCGCAGCTTTCTCAATTCCCTCAGGGTTTTCCATCCATTCATCCTGGGCAGGGTCATTTCAGAGACCACACAGCAGATCTCGTTTTTGTGTTTTTTCAATTGCTGCACCGCTTCTGTGCCGTCCTTTGCTTCAATAACGGCGTATCCCAGGTGCAGGAGCATGGCTGTTGCCACTTTGCGGACCATTTGCTCATTTTCTATTAACAAAACGGTGCCTTTTGTTTCACCCTTATTTGCCGATGCCACCGGGTTTTCCTTTCCAGGGATGGTTTTTTGTGTGGATACCGGGAAAAAGACCCGGAAGAGGCTGCCGCGATCCGGCTCGGATTCCACCGTAATGCACCCCTCATGTACTTTGACAATACCCGCCACCTCAGCCAGGCCCAAACCCCGGCCAATGAATTTTGTGGTAAAAAACGGATCGAAAAGCGTGTCCATATCTTCGGCAGCAATCCCGCATCCGGTATCTGACACTTCCAGGCAGGCATAGGGAACATCCCGGGGCTTCCAGTCAATGGGCATCTGGGGAGATGAAGGAATGTTCTTTGGGGAAACCGTCTTGATGGTCAAGGTAATGGTGCCTTGATTGTCGGAAATGGATTCCCAGGCATTGGTGATCAAATGCGCCAGCAATAGCTGTATCTGGCCGGCATCAGCCCGGATGACCGGCCCGGAAGCTGGCAAATCAACCTGAAGCACCATGCCTTCCGGGATGGCCGGCTGTATGAGGGACAGGGTCCGGCGGCAGAATGCAGACAGGTCTACACCAGTTTTTCTACCCGCGGCATGGCCGAGATAGGTCAGCATCTGACGGCTCATGGTTCCGGCTTTGTTGGCTGCTACCATTGCCTGGAGCAGATTGTTGCGATGCTCTGAATCTCCGGGCATATCATACAGAACGATTTCCAGATTCCCGATCACAGCACTGAGCTGGTTGTTGAAATGATGGGCGATTGATCCGGCCATCCGCCCCAGGCTTTCCATTTTTCGACGTTGCTGATATATGCGCTCCGCTCTCAGGTCCGAAGCCCTCTGGGTGAGAATTTTTCTGATGGAACCAAATATTTCCCCGGCTTCAAATGGTTTTTTCAGATAATCCACCGCACCCATTTTGAGGGCTTTTACAGCAGAGTGGGTTGAAGCCTTTCCGGTGATAATGATAACAGGGGTATCTATTTTTTGTTTGATCTTTTTCTCGATGACTTGGAACCCGTCCATATCCTCCATGTAGATATCCAGCAAAACCAGATCAAACACTTCGTTGGCCAAAAAATGTAATGCGTCCGATCCGTTGCCGCATGTTTTTACCTCATAGTTTTGAGAACCCAACAGCGTTTCCATACTGTCACACAGCCGCGGTTCATCATCCACTACGAGAATTTTCGCTGTTTTGAGCATCCCTGACCCCTGTTACATTGTTTATGACTGCTTACCACATTTTTGTTGTTATGCCTATAGGGGAAAACCCCTATTTTGCGATCATTGTCACCCCAAAAAATAAAGACCACTGTAAAATCAAAACCTGTCTGCAACGCAGCCATTGCACAATGGGACAAAACATGGTATTTGCCTGCAGCGATAAACACATAACCGATATGTTTTATGGACACACAAAAAAAAATACTACTGGTGGAAGACCACCCCATTTTCCGGCTCGGGCTCACCGAACTGATCAACCAGGAAGATGAATTTATCGCTTTTGGTGAATCCAAAGACGTAGCATCCGCCATTGGGGAGATCGAATCCATACTGCCGGATCTGATTATCGCAGACATCTCATTGCAAAATTCCGACGGCATCGACCTGGTCCGGTATGTCAAAAAACACCACAAGCATATTCCCGTGCTGGTGCTGTCCATGCACGATGAATATCTGTATGCCCAGCGTGCCCTGCATGCCGGTGCCAGAGGCTATATCATGAAGCAGGAGGCCATGGAATCCGTAGTGACAGCCATCCACCATGTGCTGGACGGAAAAATCTATCTGAATGAAAAACTCAAAGAACACATCCTTTCCAATATTACCGGAACATCGGACAATCTTCCAAAAACACCGGCAGACCAGCTCACCAACAGGGAACTGCAGGTCTTCAAAATGATCGGACGGGGGTTTTCCTCCCGGGAAATCGCGCAAAAGCTGTTTGTGAGCATCAAGACCATCGGTACCTACCGGGAAAGAATAAAGACCAAACTCAACCTGAAACATGCCAATGAACTGGTGCGGTGTGCGGTGCATTTTGAAAAGACCGGCCAGATCACCACAATCCGGGAATAATCGGCATTTCAAAGCCTTTGTCATCCGAGGATCCTGCCATCATTTTAGGCTTTCCTGCCACCTCTTAGGTTTTTTTCCTACAAACCCGGCTGAATTCACCTACAGCAAAAATCGGTTTTCCACCGATTGCAGTATCCTTTTTCTTTTTTTATATGACATCCAGGCGAACATTTCATCTGATAACCCATATTGTAAAGGAAGGTAACGCTTATGACCGTACAACCCAACATGACCGACTATGACAAGGAGTACAAGGAATTCAAATGGCAGGTTCCGGAGTATTACAATTTTGCCGGAGATGTATTTGACAAATGGGCGGAAGACAGGGAAAAACTGGCCATGCTCTGGGTGGATGATCACGGCACCGAGATCAAAAAGACATTCCATGAGCTGAGCAAAGCTTCCAAACAACTGGCCAACGTGTTCAAATCCCATGGCATCGGCCAGGGGGATGTGGTCATCGTGGTTCTTCCCAGAAACATTGAATGGTGGATCGCTTTCACCGCCTGTATCCGGTGCGGTGCCATGATCGCACCGGGCACCACCCAGCTTACGGCCAAGGATCTGGAATTCCGGGCCGGCAAATCCGAAGCCGCGTGCATCATCACCACACCGGCCATTGCCGGGACTTTTGACCAGGTGGCGGACAAATGCACTACGGTCAAGACAAAAATCGTGATCACCGAACCCAAAGCGGGCTGGACTTTCTGGAACGAGGCAATGGATCAGGCATCCGACGAATTTGAAACCGCCCGGACCAAAGCGGATGACAACTGCCTGGTCTATTTCACCTCCGGCACCACCGGGTTCCCCAAAATGGCCTTGCATGCCCATTCTTATGGATACGGCCACATGGTCACCGGCAAGTACTGGCTGGATCTCAAACCGGAGGACATGCACTGGAACGTGTCAGACACCGGATGGGCCAAAGCAGCCTGGTCAAGCTATTTCGGACCCTGGAACCAGGGGGCGGCCCAATTTGTTCACCATACCGACCGGTTCGACCCCAAGGTCACCCTGGATCTGCTGGCAAAATATCCCATCACCACCATGTGCGGGGCACCCACCATCTATCGGATGCTGGTTCTCCAGGATCTTTCCCAGTACAAATTTCCCACTCTGCGGCACTGCGTCGGCGCCGGCGAACCATTGAACCCGGAAATCATCGAGGTGTGGAAAAAAGCCACGGACTGTACCATCCGGGATGGATACGGCCAGACAGAAACCGTAATCCTTGCCGGGAACTTCCCCTGTATTCCGGCACGGTTCGGGTCCATGGGCAAACCCACTCCGGGCATTGACCTGCATGTCATAGATGACAAAGGCAATATTCTGGGACCTGATGAAGAAGGAGACATTGCCGTCAGAATCGAACCGGAAAGACCGGTCGGACTGTTCAAGGAGTACTGGAAAGAGCCGGACCGCACCGCCTCCGCATTTATCCCGGGTTGGTATCTCACCGGAGACCGGGCCTATGTAGATGAGGACGGGTATTTCTGGTTTGTTGGCCGGTCCGACGATGTGATCCTTACCTCCGGATACCGCATCGGCCCCTTTGAGGTGGAAAGCGCTTTGATCGAACATCCGGCCGTGGCAGAGTCGGCTGTGGTCTCCAGTCCGGATGATACCAGAGGAGAGGTGGTAAAGGCGTTTGTCATTCTGGCCCCCGGCTACAAACCCAGCGACGATCTGGTCAAAGAGATCCAGAACCATGTGAAAAAAACCACCGCCCCTTACAAGTATCCGAGAAAAATTGAGTTTGTGGATGAACTGCCCAAGACCATCAGCGGCAAAATCCGACGCATCGAGCTCAGGGATGCTGAATGGAAATGATAGACTGATCCTGTCACTTTACAACAAAGGAGGCAACATTCATGAAAGAAAAACTGTATAAAAAAGAGATCCGCATCACCCTGATATTTTCGGCACTGCTGATGCTGACCGGGCATTCCGCATCCATCTTCGTGCTGTACCCTGGCCCCTGAAGACGACAACTCAACCGAAAACACCCAAGGATAAGGAGATGACACAATGCCTGCTGAATATGCGTTAAGCAATGTATGGATCGGACTGGGAATTGTCATTGTCCTGTTTATCATTTTCTATGGTGTCGGCTATCTGTCGAGCCGGAAAACCACATCGGACGAAGATTTCTATGCGGCCGGATTCTCCATCGGTCCGGTGACCAACGGACTGGGCATGGCAGCTACGTGGGCCAGCCTGGCCACTTTTCTGGGTGTCATCGCCCTGATTCTCCGGCTGCAGGTGCCGTTTGTGTACCTGTGGATCCAATGGGCCATCTCCATCCCCCTGCTCACCCTGCTCTACGGCACCAGTCTGCGGCGGATGAAAGCGTTCACACCCGCCTCTTTTATTCGCCACCGGTATGGAAAGCCATCCACCATCGTGATCATATGCTGGATGATCCTGATCATGATCATGTATGCCCTCGGCCAGATGGTCGGTTTAGGACAGGCCTTCGAGCTGCTGTTCGGGGTCCCCTATAACATCGCCATCATTGTGGCGGGTCTTGCCACGGTAGGGTTCATCACCATCGGCGGCATGTACGGTGCCACCTACAACGCGGCATTCCAGATGGTCGTCATGACCATTGCCATGATCGTGCCCATGGGCGCCATCATGAAGGCCATGGGGTCTTCCGGGTGGTGGTTTCCACCCCTGGCATACGGTGACATGGTGCCGGACATGATCAAAAACATTCCCACCTTTTTTGACATGAAATATGATTTCCGGTGGTATTTCGCCCTGATCCCGGCCTTCACCCTGGGACCGGTGGCCCTGCCGCATCTGGCCATGAAGGTGTTTACATCATCCTCAGTGAAAAATGCCCGATGGGCCGTGGTATGGTTTGCCCTCTTTCTGGGCCTGCTGTTTTCCGGCACCTATACGGTGGGATTTGCGGGCAATTTCTTTACCGCCACCACCGGACGAATTATTGAAAAAGCGGACCAGACCATCCTGATCCTCAATGTGTTCTACAACCCGACCCTGGTGGCCGCCTTTGTCATGGGCGGGGCCATTGCCGCCGGACTTTCCACCATCGGCGGCAACCTCATGGCCATCGCCGGTCTGGTGGGATCGGACCTGCTGGGGATCATTGCCCCGAACATGAATTCCGCCAAACGGATGAAATGGGGCTATGCAGCCCTGGGACTGGGGGGACTGGCTGCCGTTCTCATGGCATTCAATCCGCCGAGATTCCTGGTGACCAGTATCCTGTGGGCCTTTGGCCTGCTGGCCACCACCGCCACCCCGGCCATTCTGCTGGGGGTCTGGTGGAAGGAGGCCAACAAACTGGCATTGATCATCTCCTCCATGGTCTGCGGAATCACCTTTATCGTGATCTCCCCCCATGTGCTGCCCTCCATCTGCGTCGGGTCCGGCCTGGTGGCGGCGCTGGGTATGTCCGGGGGCATGGTGACCATTCCCTTGAGCTTTGCCATGTTCATCATTCTGTCCATCGCCTTCAACCGGATGCCCGCTCTGAAAGCCTACGCCCCCACTCTGGCGGACAAACAGGTGATCGACCGGATTCACGGCTGGGGCACGGATTATGATGAATCCCGGTACAACGGCATCACGTGGCCCCTGATCATCTCGGCTTTCTGCGTTGCTGTCTTTATCTGGGGCTTGCAGCCCTGGTAACCCATCTCCCTTTGTGCTGCCCGGACCCGGTCTGTCCGAGAACCGGGCAGCACACCACATTACAAAGGATGCCCATGAACTACCCTGCCGCCATGCTTCGGCTTTTCAAACTCGATCCATCCGGTATCACGCAATTGCCCGTCAACCACCTGCCCTGGATCTGCATATGCCATGTGTCGGTGCTGGGACTGATCTACGGGGGCACAGCGGCATGGATCAGCCGTGATCTGCTTTTGGACCAGGGAATGCTCCGGATCGCCCTGGCCGGAATTCCGGTGGCATTTCTCATGCATGCCGGGGCCGCACTGTTCTTCTGGGTATTCCTGAAAGCCCTGAGCGGCAATGCCGCATTTCTGACCGCGTATTTCACCATCGGCGTCGCCGCTATTTCCCTGTGGCCCCTGGCCCCGTTTCTGGCAATGCTTCAGACGCAGGCTTCCGGGCCGATGATTGTGACGGCCGCAGTCATAACCGGTCTTTACGCCCTGGCCGTGAATGCAAAAATGATTCAAAATGCGTTTGACCTGTCCACTGTCAGAATGGTGCTCTCCCTGTCAGCCGCCATTGTCTATATCGGCTGTTTTTTATACCTGTGGATGTAGACTCAGGCAATATCAAAGCGGTCAAGATTCATTACCTTGTTCCACGCGGCGACAAAGTCTTGCAGGAACTTCTTCTGTGCGTCCTCACTTGCATAGACTTCGGCCAGGGCACGCAGCTGAGAATTCGAACCAAAAATCAGGTCCGCCCGGGTGCCGGTCCACTTGAGGTCTCCCGTTGCCCGGTCCCGCCCCTCGAACAGGTCTTGCTCTTCCGAGGTGGCCTTCCAGGTTGTATCCATGTCCAGCAGATTCACAAAAAAATCATTGGTGAGTGTCTCCGGCTGTTTGGTGAAAACACCATGCAAAGACTGTCCGAAGTTGGTATGTAATACGCGCATACCGCCAAGGAGAACCGTCATTTCAGGCGCTGTCAGCGTCAGCAGCTGCGCCCGGTCAATCAGCAGTTCCTCTGCAGATACGGCATATCTGGCTTTGAGAAAATTCCGGAACCCGTCTGCTGCCGTCTCCATTACGTCAAATGAATCCACATCGGTCTGCTCCTGGGACGCATCCGTACGTCCCGGTGTGAAGGGAACCGTAATATCGTGACCCGCATTTTTGGCGGCCTGCTCCACACCTGCACATCCGGCCAGCACAATCAGATCGGCCAATGACACCTTTTTTTTGCCCGACTGGGCACTGTTGAACGCTTTCTGGATACCTTCCAATGTCTGCAGCACCGTTTTGAGCTGCGCAGGCTGGTTGACCTCCCAATCCTTCTGGGGGGCCAGACGAATGCGTGCCCCGTTGGCACCGCCGCGCTTGTCCGAACCCCGGAATGTGGATGCCGATGCCCAGGCCGTCGATACCAGTTGAGAGACAGACAGCTTCGAGGCAAGAATCCTGTCTTTGAGGTCTGCGATATCCTGAATATCAATCAGCTCATGATCGACTTCAGGCATCGGATCCTGCCAGATCAGTTCCTCTTTCGGAACCTCCGCTCCAAGATACCGGGAGCGGGGACCCATATCACGGTGGGTCAACTTGAACCATGCCCTGGCAAAATCATCCGCAAACTTCTCGGGGTTTTCCAAGTAACGCCGGGCGATGGGCTCATAGATTTTGTCATAGCGAAGGGAAAGGTCCGCCGTGGTCATCATGGGCCGGAGTTTTTTGGAGGGATCATGGGCATCAACCACCATGTCCTCTTCGTCCACATCCTTTGCCAGCCACTGATTTGCGCCGGCCGGGCTCTTTACCAGCTCCCACTCGTATTTGAACAACACCTTCAGATAACCCATGTCCCATTTGGTGGGGTTCGGCTTCCAGGCTCCCTCGATGCCACTGCCGATGGTATCACCTCCCTTGCCGCTGCCAAAGCTGCTCTTCCAGCCGAGTCCCTGCTCCTCAATGGGGGCGGCCTCGGGTTCCGGACCGACCAGGGCGGCATCACCGGCGCCATGGCACTTTCCGAAGGTGTGTCCCCCGGCAACCAGCGCAACGGTCTCTTCATCGTTCATGGCCATGCGTGCAAAGGTTTCCCGAACGTCACGTCCGGAGGCAACCGGGTCCGGATTGCCGTTGGGTCCTTCCGGATTCACATAGATCAGGCCCATCTGCACGGCGGCGAGGGGATTTTCAAGGTCCCGGTCGCCTGAATAGCGGTTGTCGCCAAGCCATTCATCTTCGGCTCCCCAGTAAATATCTTCTTCCGGTTCCCAGACATCCTCACGCCCGCCGGCAAACCCGAAGGTCGGCAACCCCATGGATTCAATGGCGCAGTTGCCGGCCAGAATCATGAGATCTGCCCAGGAGATTTTTTTGCCGTATTTCTGCTTGATGGGCCAGAGCAGACGGCGCGCCTTATCAAGGTTCACATTGTCAGGCCAGCTGTTGAGAGGCGCCAGACGCTGGGAGCCCGACCCTGCGCCGCCGCGGCCGTCTCCCATGCGGTATGTGCCCGCGCTGTGCCATGCCATCCGGATGAAAAGCGGCCCGTAATGACCGTAATCTGCAGGCCACCACTCCTGTGAGTCGGTCATCAACGCATAGAGATCCTTTTTCAGGGCCTCCAGATCGAGTTTCTTGAATTCTTCCGAATAGTTGAACGCCTCACCCATGGGATTGCATAAGGCAGAATTTTGATGAAGCATTTTCAGGTTCAACTGGTTGGGCCACCAGTCCCGGTTCGATGTACCTGTGCCGGAAAATTGGTTGCTGGTTTTGCCGGTTACCGGACATTTGCTCTCTTCATTGGACATGTTACCCTCCTCATTCATTTGATTTCCATACAGAAAACATTATATAATAACAGCCTCTAGCAGATTTTGCGCCGGACATCGGCCCTGCAGGAATGCTATCGAATAATGCCTAAAATAGACTACTTTTTCTTTGCCATACAGTTGCTGCATATACCGAAAAAGTCCAGCCGATGATGCAAAATGGTAAAATCAGTTTCCTCTGCTACCTCATTTGTCATTTCATCCAGGCTGTCCAGATCCGGGTCGACAATTTTCTTACACTTGACACAGATGACGTGTGGATGGGGGTCGGGCTTGTTTCCATCATATCGGTTACTCCCATCCGGGAACCCCAGCTCAAGCACCTCGTTAAAGGATTTTAGCAATACAATATTTCTATACACAGTGGCGAGGCTCATTGTCGGAAAATCTTTCTTGATGTGATCATGGATATCATCCACACTGGGATGGCCGTAACTTCTTGCAAGAATCTCAACGATAGCCATACGCTGGGGCGTTATCTTATGACCATTCTCCCGTAATTTGCCGATAATGATATCAACTCTTTTTTTGTGGTCAGCCATCTGAAGCCTCTTTGTATTACATAATAATAATTACTAATTAGCATTTATTATCTTCTTTGTCAACAACAATCTCCACCATGTCAACAATTATACATTCATTGCAATAACTGCCGTGATCTGATAATGAAGTCACAGACAGGTAAGGTGAACTTGAATGCCTTGTCCGTCATTTTTGCAACCCGGCATTAATAGTGGATATCAAAAAAATATGGAACGATTATTGGTGATTGTTGTGGGCGCTGTGATCGGCACTGGTTTTTATTACTGGTTTGCCTGGATGCTGAAAAAAAAAGCCATGCAGGAATATGTATTGTCCCACCAGTGGCTTTTGCACCCCAATTCCATCTGCTATTGGCGGACCGCCATGGCCATGGTCGGTTTTTTTCTTTACTTCTGGACCGCTTTTCAATCGGCAGCCATCATCATTTTCACCTTTGCAGCTATCCTGGACGGGGTGGACGGCCTGGTTGCCAGAGGATGCAACCTGGTTTCCCGGCTGGGAGAATGGCTGGATCCACTGTGCGACAAACTCACCTATCTGCCCCCTTTGCTGGGATTTGCCTATACCGGCATAATATCGGTAAAACTGATGTGGATACTTGTGGCCATTGAGGTGTTCGGCCAGTTTGCCGCCCGCAGACTGCTGGGCTTGATGAAAAGTTCCGGTGCAGCCAATAATTTTGGCAAAATCAAAGCCATCATCTGCTTTGCCCTGGTCATATTCTGTGCACTGGTGGATGCAAACCCGGATGTGGTTCATATGGGTGATCAGATTTTATTATCCTGCATTGTTCTTTCCGCAGCATCCATTGTGTTCAAATTCATCCCCAACCGGCTGTATGCGGATATTTTGTCCTCACTCAACTTTATCTGCGGCATTACCAGTCTTTTTTTCACCTATAACGGGTTCTTTGTCAGGGCGGTAATCATCATCATTGTGGGCCAGCTGTTTGATCTGTTTGACGGCAGAATGGCGGAAAAACACGGAGGGACCAAATACGGCCCTTATATGGATGATATTGCTGATTTTGTCAGTTTCGGCCTGGCCCCGGCCTATGTCCTGGTAAAAATCGGCGGAACCTGGGCCTGGCTGTTTGGTGCCATGTATATCGCAGGGGTCGGATTCCGGCTGATCCGTTTTCTGACGGTTGATAAAAAACGGTCGGATCTGCCGGCCGGTGTGTTCAACGGTCTGCCCTGTCCGGCAGGGGCTTTGTTGGTGCTGGGTGCGGCCCTTGTTTTGCCAGCCCAGTTTATGTGGGCCGTGGTGGTCATCACCACCTTTCTGATGGTGAGCACCATCCGTTTTGCCCATCTGGGCCGGGTGATTCTGAAGCAGGTTCCCAAGCCATTGTTTTTCACCATAAGTGCCGGCGTCATTGTGGTCATCGCCTTTGTGTTAAAAACCAGGAATGTGGAATTGTTCGGCTATTTCATCCTTTCTTCCATTCTGCTCTATCTTTTTATCGGAAGAATGTTCACCACAAAAACCCCTGGAAACAATCCCGGCTGATTATTTTTCTGATGGTCCACCTGGAGGGGCACCATGTCGGAATGATCCAGTCCATACGGGAAATCCCCGGATTTTTGGCCCTGGTGCCGGTGCAGTGCTTTACAGGTCAGCTTGCAGCAGCAGACAGCAGAGACAGCAGAGCAGCTGCTGGAACGGGGGCTGTTACCACCAGGCGCTGAAATAGATCACAGCCACATAGCGCAGCCCCTTGCCGATAGCCACCAGAGGAAGAAACACCCCCAGGCGGATCTTCATAATCCCGGCCACCAGGGTCAGAGGATCACCGCCGATGGGCAGCCAGGCCAAAAGCAGGGTCCAGTATCCATAACGCTGGAACCAGGACTGGGCCCGGGTAATCTGGGCAGGGCTGAAATAAAACCAGCGCCGGTTCTGGAAACGCAGCAGATACAGCCCCATCCACCAGTTAACCAGGGATCCCAGCGTGTTACCGGTTGTCGCAACCAAAAGCAGGAGCAGCGGATCACCCCCCTGGCGCAGCAGGGCAAACAACACCACTTCAGAATAAAACGGCAGAATGGTGGCAGCAAAAAAAGCGGAACCAAATAATCCCAGTACAGACATCAGCATAAAAAATTCATCCCACCAGCCATCGAAACAGGGCAAACTGTTCGGGCAGGTAAAAAAGATACTCCGGATGCCATTGCACCCCGATGATTTTCTGCCCGTCATCGGCTTCCACCGCCTGGATAATACCGTCAAGATCCCTGCCCACCACTTTGAGCCCTTTGCCGGGATCACGGATGGCCTGATGATGAAGGCTGTTGACTCTGAGTGACTGCCTGGCACAAAGATAGGCCAGGCGTGATGTTTGTTCCAGATGCACTTTTTTGGTGGGCAAAAGCCCGGGACGGTTGTGGGTGACCCGCCGCAGAGAACGAATATCCTGAAAGAGATTGCCGCCCAGAACCACATTAATAAGCTGTGCCCCTCGGCAGATGCCCAGCAAAGGAATTTTATGCTCTAAGGCATACCGGATCCATTTGATTTCCAGCAGGTCCCGTTCCGGATCAAACCGCACCGGCGCTGTCAGATCTCCCTTGTAGTGTTCGGGCGCAATATCATTGCCGCCGCCGATGATCAGTGCATCCAAAGACAGGTCAACGATATCGTGGCGGACACTGATCCTCTCAGCAGATGCACCGGCCAGTTGCAGGGCCGTCCAGGCGCACCACCAGGCAGGTGCCCATGACCGGGCCGAACCGGTTACGCCAACCCGTGGTCGTGCAGCCATCTGCTCATCAATGCGGTCCAGTCACTGCGGGAAACACCCAGCAGCGGCCGGTGCATGGCCAAAAATTGTCCGGCAAGGTCCTGTAGATCATCCGGGCGCTGGGCCAGTTCCTCCACCACCCACCAGGTGTTCCAGGGATGGGCCAGGGACCAGCCCGGCTTGTCAATCTGACAATCGGGCAGGCGGTAATGAAATGCCGGCCTGGCCTTGATTTTGATATCAGCAACCGCGTTGTGAACCTGGTCTGCATCCATGTGTGCAAGCAGCGGCAGCAGATCAAGGGCCCGGTTACGGCTGGCATTATAGTGAAGATAATCATCTTGTATCTGGTTTTGATCCGGTAATGCCCGGGAAAACAATTGCTGGAGATACGCTTCGGGATACAGGTCGATATAAGGACTTAACCGGCGGGCAAAATCTACCTGATGGGTATCCACCAGCCACCACTGCAGAAGCGAAAATGCCCGCAGATAAGCAGACAGGCAGGATACATCCAGGTTTGGGATCTCTGTATTGATATGGACACCGTAAGCGGCAATGATGGAGTCCTGGGTACCCCTGGCACCGGCCCGGTGCAGTGCTTTTACCAGCGGATCAAGCCTGTCCAGTTCGGATACGGAAATGGGCGGACAGACCACCTCCATGGGTACCAGCAGGGCGGCTGCCTGGCTGAGCAGGTCAAGCCAGTCACCAGGCCTGGCCTGATTCTGCTGTGCCGCTTTCTGCTTGAGAAAGTGCCAGTCCACTTCAATAGTGAAATCCCCCAGTCCTTCCACCGCCACCACACATGCAGCAGAAGATTCTTTGATACGTCTTCCGGAAAAGACCTGCTCCACCACAGCCGTAGTCTGGATAAGATCAAGACCGATAAATTCCATTTCAAACCCGACATTGCGAATTTTTTTTTCTTGGGTATGGGTAATAGATGGTATTTTATATGTTGAATCGTGTGCCATTTCATCCTTTTTGTAGCATTCTAACAGATAATCTTTACATTTACTATCAGTTCCTGATGGATGCTTGTCAAGGGTTTACTCCGGATATTTGCTATAGTTGCTTCCACTCTGCTTGCGCTCTATTTGGTGAGCCCCTGGCGGTGATCTGTGAACGGAACGTCAGAGCCCTAAGGGGGCATGGTAAGATATGCCGGGGTGTTTTTCATCCAGAGAACGAATCACTTCACTTCTTTGTTGGTATGCAAACAAGCCCACGCAGGGTCTCGGGCCGGGCACAGACCACCGCCAGGGGCGGAACAGAAGACAAATCGCTGCTAAGAACCCTCGAAATCCCGACATGCTTATGGCAAATATCCAGGCTGGATATTGTTTTCAAGAACGTGTATCATACAAAAAGTACCCTACAAAAAGAACGCTTCATCTTTTTTTACCACATCATCAAGGAGGTACCCATGAACAAGACCCGCGACAAACAAAAGCCTGATGTCACAAATCTTGACCGCCGCAGTTTTCTTGCCCTGTCCGCAGGGGCGTTCATATCCATGGCAATAGGCGGTTTGCCCAAAACTGCTGCAGCTGCCACCGACCATTTACTGCCGCCTCTTCCCTATGGCGACGGTGCACTTTCTCCGGTGATTTCCGCCAACACCATGTCATTTCACTATGGAAAACATCACCAGGGATATGTCAATAACCTGAACAAACTGGTGGCAAGAACCCCGTATGCCGACATGACCCTTGAAAAAATAATTGCCGGCACAGCCGTGCAGCCGGAAAATACAGCAATCTTCAACAATGCGGCACAGGTGTGGAACCATACCTTTTATTGGAAAAGCATGAAACCAGGCGGCGGCGGGGAGCCGCCCGCAGCATTGAAGAAAAAAATGCAGGATGCTTTCGGCAGCGTGGCAGCCTGTAAAAAACAATTGATCACCACAGCTACATCCCAGTTTGCCAGCGGATGGGCCTGGCTTGTGCTTGACGGGGAAACACTCAAAACAGTGAAGACCGCCAATGCCGGAACCCCTTTGACCTCCGGCATGACCCCGCTGCTTACCATAGATGTGTGGGAACATGCCTATTATCTTGATTATCAGAACCGGCGGGCAGATTACGTCACTGCCGTACTGGACAAACTGATCAACTGGGAATTTGCCCTGCAGAACGCAGGACTGCAGTAGCACATGAAAAAAAAATCAGCCGGGTATGCGCTTGTATTATCTTTGCTGCTGTTTTTGCTTTCACAAGACAGTGCCATGAGCAAACAAGACATGGCACTGTCTTTGAATGTGCACATAACAGAATCCTACCATGATGACCTGTCCGGATTATTGCAGAAAAAATATATCCGGGTTCTGACAACGGTGAACAGAACCAATTTTTATATTTCCGATGGGCAGCTGGTGGGATACGAATATGCATTGATAAAAGGATATGAAGATTTTTTAAACCAGCAGGTGGATGACCAGGAGCTCAGAGTTGTACTTGAATTTATTACGGTGTCCAGGGATCAGTTGATTCCCAAGCTTGTGCAGGGATATGGTGATATTGCTGCCGCAGGACTTACTATCACACCGCAAAGAAAAAACAAAATCCGTTTCACCACCCCTTATCTGACCAATATCAATGAAGTTGTGGTAACCCGAAAAGGCAAGTTTTTGCCCGTATCTGTGTTTGATTTAAGCGGGAAAAAGGTACATGTTCGTCAAAGCAGCAGCTACCATGAAAGCCTGGTCAAACTGAATACGAAACTGCGCAAAATAAACAAAAAACCAGTAGCCATAATCGCGCTTGATGAAGAAATTGAGACTGAAGTTGTACTGGAAATGGTTGACAGCGGTGCCATCGGCATAACTGTTGCCGACAGCCATATTGCCATGGCATGGGCAAATGTTTTGACCAATATTGCTGTCCATGAAGCGCTGGTGTTACGGGAAAATTCAAAAATCGCATGGGGTGTTAGAAAAAACAATCCACAGCTGCTCTCCAGTCTCAATGCATTTTTAAAAACCCATAGAAAAGGAACCTTGCTGGGCAATATTTATTTCAACCGCTATTATGAAAGCAACAACAGGCTTAAAAATCCTTTGGAAACGGAAGAATGGGAAAAAATCAACCGATACAAAAAAGTCATAAAAAAATATGCCCGGGAATATGGTTTTGACTGGCTGCTTATCCTGGCCATAGCATTTCAGGAATCAGAACTGAACCATTCCCAAAAAAGTTCTGCCGGTGCTGTAGGTCTCTTGCAGGTATTGCCGTCCACCGCACAAGATGAGCATATCGGCATTAAAAATGTGCACATACTGGAGAACAATGTCCATGCCGGTGTAAAGTATCTGGCTTTTCTCAGGGATCGTTACTTTACGTCCGAAAAGATCCCTGTCCGTGATCAGATCCGGTTTTCTCTGGCAGCCTACAATGCCGGACCGGCAACTATCCGAAAAGCAAGGGAAATGGCCGGAGAAATGGGCCTGAACACAACCAAATGGTTCCGGAATGTTGAACTGGCCGCCCTGCGCATTGTTGGCCAGGAAACAGTCCGCTATGTCAGCAATATCAACAAGTATTATGTCCTCTACCAGTCCATTCTTGCAGACTGAGCTGTCTGATTGATGCCAATCACAAAAAAGGAACAACCCATCATGCATGATATAAAACCCATAGGGGTCATACACTCACCGTATTCCAATATTGAAGATATGCCCATCCAGCCCAAAGGAGCATCAGGGGTCAAAGGACAGGTTCTGGTGAATGAAGCATATATTGACGGACTGCAGGACCTTGAAGGATTCAGCCATATTTATCTTTTATACAGTTTTCATCAGGCCGCCCGCACCGAGCTGGTGGTAACCCCTTTTATGGACAACCAGCCCCGGGGGGTTTTTTCCACGCGCTCTCCATTGCGGCCCAATCATATCGGCATATCCATCGTCAGGCTCAAAAAGATTCAGGCAAATACCCTTTTTGTGGAAGATATTGATGTGCTTGACCAAACCCCATTGCTGGACATCAAACCCTATATGCATAAATTTGATGCTGTAAAAGCCAGCCGGTCCGGATGGATGCAGAGCAGTGATGATGACATCAAAAAAAAACGTTCTGATGCCAGATTCAAGTAACGTCCATGCCCTGACGGGCACAACAAAACATGAAAGCGGTTAGCTTTTAGCTGTTAGCTTTTAGCTGATGGCTGAGTACTGACGGCTTTTGTATAAACTGGTATAAAGATACGTGGAACCGGATCGTCAGATGACAATACCGGACTGAAGGCAAGGCACCCTTAGGGAGGGCATCGGTCCACCGAACAGGAAATTGGTGGCTTGGGGTTGCCCCAGTGGTATCACAACTCATGGACGTGGATATCCTCTCGTTCTTTCATACGGTTTGCCTCTTCCACAATCTGCCGGTGGTGGGTAAAAAGAATCACCTGGGTTTTGCGGGACAGGTGTGCCAAAACCGCCAGGGTGGCCCTGGCCCTGTCATCATCAAAATTGATCAGAATATCATCCACAATAAAGGGCATGGATTCGGCTTTTTGGGCCATGTCACCGCTTTTTTCAAGGCCCCACTCCAGGGTGGCCAAGCGCAGGGCAAGAAACAGCTGATCCCTTGTGCCTGCACTCATTTTATCCACTGTAAGGCGCAGATTATCCGG
>JAIVHE010000107.1 GCA_020201255.1 Desulfobacteraceae bacterium | reverse complement strand
GGCCGGGTATCGTTTTCTGGGACGTACACCGGAAAACACCGTTGGCCAGAAATGTTATGAACTGATCGGCCGGTCATCCCCCTGCCGTGTTTGTGCCACCACCAAAGTGTATAAAACAAAGGAAGCCGAACGGGTTGAAAAGTATGTGGAGGAGATGGACAAATGGATTGATGTCAGGGCGTATCCAGTTTTTGACGATAACGGCGAAATCGTTCAGATCATCGAGCATATCCGGGATATCAGCAGGGAAAAAAAAGCTGAGATCCGATTGCATGAATCCCATGAACGGCTGATAGCCATTTTAAACAGTATTGATGCTTCCATCTATGTGGCAGACATGAACTCTCATGAAATCATTTTCATGAACCAGTACATGATAAAAGATTTTGGCCGGGACTTTACCGGTGAGATCTGCTGGGAGGCGTTCAGGAAGGAATCAGATCCCTGTCCCAATTGCACCAATGATCAATTGATCGATGAAAAGGGACATCCCACAGGGGTTTGCGTGTGGGAGGGTCGAAATCCCATCACTGAAAGATTTTACGTCAACCATGACCGGGCCATCAAATGGACTGACGGCCGTTTTGTAAAGCTTCAAGTGGCCTTTGACATAACAGATCACAAAAATATGGAAGAACAACTCCGTCAAGCCCAGAAGCTGGAAGCGATCGGGACCCTTGCCGGGGGTGTTGCCCATGATTTCAACAATATGTTGAGCATTATCGGCGGTCGTGCGGAACTTGCCCTGAAAAAGGCCGGCCCAGACTCTGTCGTGCACAATGATGTGACCCAGATCCTTGATGCGGCGAACCGGTCCGCTGATATCACCCGGCAATTGCTGGCCTTTGCCAGAAAACAGACCATCTCTCCGAAAGTAATCGATCTGAATGATACCGTTGGGACAATGCTCAAAATGCTGGGCCGGCTCATTGGCGAAGAGATCGATTTGCTCTGGAAACCGGCCGGGGACCTGTGGTCTGTAAAAATTGATCCCTCCCAGATCGATCAGATCCTGGCCAACTTGTGTGTCAATGCCAGAGATGCCATCAGCGGCGTGGGCAAGATCACCATTGAAACAGGCATGGTCGTTTTTGATCAGCCCTATTGCGACATCCATGCTGGATTCACCCCGGGTGAATTTGCCCTGCTGGCCGTCAGCGACAATGGCGCCGGCATGAGCCAGGATACCCTGAAAAATATGTTTGAGCCTTTTTTTACCACCAAAAAAAGGGGTCAGGGCACCGGACTCGGTCTGGCCACCGTATACGGCATTGTCAAGCAGAACAACGGTTTTATCAATGTTTACAGCGAACCCGGCCAGGGAACCATTTTCAAAATTTATCTGCCCCGCCATGCCGCTGTGCCCGACAAGATGCCGGACCGGAGTGTTTCCCCCATTCCCGAAGGCAGGGGAGAGACCATCCTGGTTGTGGAAGATGAATCCGATATCCTGGAAATGCTTGAAACCATCCTGCAAACCCTGGACTACAAGACGCTGTCAGCAGCCACGCCCGGACAGGCCATTCACATTGCCCGGGCACATCAGGGCAGCATTCATCTTCTGTTGACCGATGTGGTCATGCCTGAAATGAACGGCAGGGATCTGGCAAAAACCCTTTCAGAAACCTTTTTGGAACTGAAAGTTCTTTTTATGTCCGGGTATTCGGCCAATGTCATTGCCCACCAGGGAGTGCTTGACCAGGGGGTGCATTTCATTCAGAAGCCTTTTTCCATGGAAGTGCTTGCCGAAAGGATACGGGAGGTGCTGGATGACAAAACGATTTCCGGATGTCAAAATGCCTCTTTTCAATAATCAAAAAATATGGGAAAATAATCCAATAACTGTATGAAACAAGGTTGATTTTGCCATGAGTGAGCATAACCTGCGGAAACTGGTTGAGAAACGGATTCCCGGTTTGTTTTATATTATATTCATCTTTGCCATGGTTGAATTCGGCATTCTGATGGTTTGTGTGGTATCTGCCGCAAATCAGACTCGTGTGAAGGTGTATGATCCGGAAAAGACCATTGTATATGAAGATATGTACAATGCCGAAGCCCTGGCTGAATTCAAACGGGTATACGGGATACAAAACTTCAAAGACGAAGGCTTTACCGTCTCCCGGGTCCTGGTTGAAAAAAAATTTCCCACAAGAACATGGATCGCGTTATCCATATGCATCCCCATGATGCTTATTTTGTTTGTCGTCTTTGTGGTCAGGGTCTATGAGGATTTGTTTCACCTGAAAAAAAAAACACCCGAACCAGGTGCCAAAGACAGCATGGAGTTTACTTTTGAAGAAACAAGATTTGAAAAAGTTTTTTCAACCCTGGGACGGCTCAATATTTACGCTTTGGGCGCCTTCATCATTGTTGCGGCCTTTCTTTTCTGGATGGTGCCGGATCTGCTGGTATATATCGGGAAGATCAGCTACCAGACCATTTCACAGCTCAAATGGGTCCTGCTGGCAATGGTGCTGCTTGGCGGCTGTTATTTGATCATCAAGGCATTTTTATCATACAAGACAAAGGTAAAAATCATCCAGCAGCAATCTGAAATCCAGAAAAACCGGGACCGCCTGGCCATAGAAGCCCGACACGGCAGAAAGCTTTTGGAAAACCGGCCGAACGAACAATAAGACTACCCATATCCTGCATAATGTGATCCATCTTCACTGTTTTTATCAAGAAAATACACTTTTGCATTATTCCCTCTGGCATCCCTTGCTCAGTAATACAAAGGCGCGTCCTGCCAGGCCAGAAGTTCCTGGGCCACAAACTGCTCGGCCAGTTTCCCCCGGTACATGGCAAGAAGTTCTTTTTCAGCTGATTAAAGCTTGTTGAAACCGGCTTCCTTCCAGCCGGAAATTCCCTTATCCAGCACTTGAATTTGTGTGTAGCCGTCTGCCATGTATTGTGCGGCAAGCCTTGCCGCAGAGCTGTCGCCGGGTCACCCTCAGTAAAAAATGATACGGGTATCTGTTGCCAGGTCCGGTTTAAGTTTGAGAAACTCGCTCATGGGGATCGCCCCTTCCAGATGGGCCGTATCCCTGAATTTGTCATCATCATAAATGCACACCAGCAGGGCCATTCCTTCTTCCACTGCACCCTTGGCATCTGTAGCTGAAATTTTGTTCAATTGGTTCATAAAAACATCCTTACCACAATGTGGATCTCAGATATATCAAAATTATTCGACTGCCGGCCGCAGGTTCCTGCAGTCCGTCCGGTTTGGTCCTGAAAAATACACCTGGCACACATACATTGCGAAATCACTACCATTATGCGATTATCATAAAAAACAAGGGGTGACAATGTTTATAATTATCATATTTCTGAAGGAAACCGGCCGCCCAAAACCGAAGCGTTTCTGAAAGCGTGCAAAATGGATACAAAGGTGTTCCTGTTTGCGACCCATGGGGCTGCCAAAGAATCTGATCATGCCAAGGCTGCCATGGACTATGCCGTCAGCCTGTTAAGAGGGGCTGAGGTTGTCGGAACCACTGTCTGCTGGCTGCCGCATTCAATACAGCACCACCCTGTTGTAGCGCACATTGTTTACAGTCAAGTTTCCGATCTGTATGGACTCTGTGGCTGACCCATCATTTTTGCGGCATATTTTGTGTTTCCGGCACCCGAATAATAGCGGATGGATATGTTCATTCCCCAAAGCCCCCGATCCTGCTTTCGGTTATCATCTGTGTCCGGCAAATCCCGACCCGTTTACTGGTCCACTCCCACCCGGGCACCGATGGCAGAATCATACAGGTTCATGGATTCGGCCCGGGTCCGCCGGGCCGTCCCCCGGACAAACCCGATATACCGTCCCTGATCCAGATCCAGTGCCCGGGCATCAGACGGGAAAATGCTTTTGCCGGCCATCTCCAGGGCGGTTTCAAAATCCCGCCAAAGCCGCCAGCCATCGGGCAGGATCTCCATCCGGACATCGGTGACGCTGCTGTCTTCAGCCCACAGTTCCTGCCACCAGTCCGCTGTTTTGAAGCTGCGGCACCCATCTTCCCAGAACACCTTGCCGTTGGCCTGGGGCCGGGTCAAATGATCGGGTATGACATCCCCAATCTTCTGCACCAGTGCCGGCATCACCACCCCCAGCATCCCGCCGGGCGCAAGAAACCGGCTCAGGTATCCCAGGTACAGCACATCAGTGCCAAAATACTGATACGCATCAATGGACACCACGGCATCGAAAAACCCTGCCGGAAAGGGCAGTGCATGGGCTTCCGAACGTAGAGGAAACACCTTGTCGGCCACCCCGGCCTGGACCACACGCTGCCAGTTGTGGTCCGGGGTGATCCACAGGTCCGTGGCCCACACCTGGACGTCAAACTCCTTTGCCAGAAAAATACTGGTCATGGCCCGGCCGCACCCCAGATCCAGAACCCGCATGCCCGGTTCCAGGGGCAGGGCCTCGCACAGCCATTCCGCCAGCCATAACGCGTTGGGCCCCATCTGGTTGTCCAGCATCCAGTCGATATCGTATCGGCTGGACCGGGGGAATTGTTTTTTGATCAGCAGCTGATCCATGTCTTTTTGATCCATTTTTTTCTGCCTTTCATCGGTCCTCGAAAGGAGACCCCCCGAGATCTGAGACTGGGCGGAAGCCACCCTTTGGGCCGGGTTCTGTTATCGAACCTTTTCTCCCGGTACCAGAGGTTTGCGGTTCTCCGCCTTCTTCGGTAGTTGGATCTTTGACCCAGTTTTTTACGGATGACAGATCCCCGGTGGGTCAGTTCC
>JAIVHE010000412.1 GCA_020201255.1 Desulfobacteraceae bacterium | reverse complement strand
CTCAAAGGAACCGGACGGCAGTCTTCAGGACTTTTTGAGCGGTGAGGTCCGGTTTGCAGCCCTGGAAAAAAGTTTTCCCGAAGAATCCAAACGGCTGCGTAAAAAAATTGAACAGGAAGTCATCGATAAATATACCATGCTCAAAATGATGGCCGATGTGGGAAAATCCGCCGGCAACGATAAACAAAAGAAACAGGACAAACAGGATACATAAAACACATAACCGGTAACCCCAGAGGGGTGTATGTAACCCCCTGTAAGGGCCGGAACCTGTGACAGGTTCCGGCCCTTCTTCCAGGCGGACAAAGATGGTTGTACAGCGTGCAAATGAATTTTGAGCGGCTCAGAATACGCTTGATTCTGGCATTTATGCTTGTGTCGCTTGTTCCCCTGGCCTCTTTGGGATATAAACTCATCTCCCAGGGAGAAACCCTGATTGAAGAAAGAGCATCCTCCTATCTGAACGGGCTGTCCAAACAAAATACCGAAGCAGTCAAAGCATTCATGCTGGAAAGGGTGAATGATCTCACACACCTGTCTGCCATGATCTGTATACTGAACCCGGAGACGGCCAAACTTGCAACCCTTCTGGAACAGATGAAAGACCGGGTGCCGTCCTATCTGGGTTTTTTTGCTTTAAACAGATCTGAAAAACTGGTTTTTTCCACCCGAAACCTGTCAATGGAGCTGTTATTGGATCAACCATTCGATGCTGTGAAGCACACATGGATGGGGGCATCTTTTACCGATATTTTTACTTTTCCCCTTGGGCTGGAAAAAGCTGGACAGCAAAAAGTTGAGCAGGAAACAATTCCAGCACTGATGATCTGCACATCCATTTTACAAACATCGCAAATAAACTGCAGCCGCTTATGTGCGGTGATTGATTTCCGGTTTGTGGATGACCTGCTGCGCAAAAGCAATATTGAAGATACCGGGGAAGTGTATCTGGTGGATGATACCGGCAGATTTTTGTCCGCATCCCGGTTTGGTGCCAGACCGCTTGCGGACAGCATTGCCATTGATTTTTCAGATGGACAGGCACACGGACTGCACGAAATAGTCGATTACAGAGGAGAACAGGTGCTGCAGGCCTATCAGAAAGTGGACACATTCCCCTGGTATGTCATGGCGGACCAGGATGTGGCGGAAATAGTAAACCGCATCCGGAATCTGGGAAGAGAAGCCATGGTTTACGGGATGCTGACGGCATTGGTTGTGTTCGGGCTGGCCCTTTTTATTTCAACCATCATCGTTAATATTGTAAAGGCCAAATACCAGTATGAAAAAGAGCTGGAATTTCAGGTCATCCAGAAAGAGAAACTGGCATCCTTAGGTCTTTTAACCTCCGGTCTTGCCCATGAACTCAACACCCCCCTGGCCAATGCCCTGCTCTATACCCAGATCGCCAAAGAAGAGCTGGCGGAATCGAAAAATGAAAAAATTCACCACCATCTTTCCACGGTCATTGATGAAGTCCGGCGGGGCAGTAAAATCATCAGAAATCTGCTCGATTTTTCCCGCCATTCCCAGCGTGATGATCAGGCAACCGACACCAATAAAGTTGTGACAAAATTAATGGACATCACCCGGCCCCACTGCACCGCAAAAAATATCAGCGTAATAACAGCGCTGGAACCTGAAATTCCCTTTGTAAAAGCAGATGCAAGCACGTTTCAGGCCATATTGACCAACCTTGTGGCAAATGCCATTGAAGCCATGGCCAAAGGCGGCGTGCTCACCGTAAAAACCCGGTATCTGCAGGCAGTACAAAAGATAAAAATTGAGGTTGCTGATTCCGGACCCGGCATCGCCCGGCAGGAGGTTAGCAAAATTTTCGACCCGTTTTTTACCACCAAAAAACCCGGAGACGGCACAGGGCTCGGACTTTTTATCAGCTATGAAATGGCACGAAAACTGGGGGGAGATATCAAGGTCATCAGCGCCACCAAAGAGGATGCAGCCCGGTCCGGTACCATATTCACCATTGAGCTGCCTGTTGCATAGGCGGTTTTGGAAAGTATCATGAAAAAATATAAGATCCTGCTGGTGGAAGACGATGAAAAGATGAACCAGGGGCTGGTGTATGTGTTGTCCAAACAGGGATATGCCGTGACATCGGTGGACACAGGAGAAAAAGCCCTGGAACAGATCAAGGGAACCGGGTTCGACCTGGTGCTGTCGGATCTCAAGCTTCCCGGCATTGACGGCAGTCAGCTTTTACGCGCGGCCAAACAATATGATCCTGATATGATGTTTATCATGATTACCGCCTACGGCACCGTGGACACGGCCGTGGCCGCCATGAAGCAGGGGGCTGAAGACTATATTCTCAAACCCTTTGACATGGAAGAACTGCGCCTGGTCATTCAAAAAGCCCTGGAAAAACGCGCATTGTTTTTGCGCAATATCCGCTTGCAGCGCCAGCTTGAAAAAAAATATACCTTTGACAATATCGTGGGAACCAGTGAAGCAATGATGGGGGTTTTCAAGACCATCAACTTTGTGAAGGATGCAAATGCAACCGTATTGATCCGTGGAGAGACAGGCACCGGAAAAGAACTGGTTGCCAGGGCCATACACTATAATTCCCACAAGGCATCCAAACCCTATATCCCGGTCAATTGTGCCGCTCTCAATGAAAACCTGCTGGCAAGCGAATTGTTCGGCCATGTCAAAGGGGCATTTACCGGCGCCGTATCCGACAAAACGGGATTTTTTGAGGCGGCCGACGGAGGCACCATCTTTTTGGATGAAATCGGTGATATCGGCTTCGGGCTGCAGCAGGCATTATTGCGGACATTGGAGAACAGAGAAATTCAGCCGGTCGGGTCCCATGAAACCAAAAAAGTATCGGTCAGAATCATTGCAGCCACAAACAAAGACATTGAAAACATGGTGGAACAGGGCAGCTTCAGAAAGGATCTGTATTACCGGCTGCATGTGGTTATTATCGATCTTCCCCCGTTACGGGAACGCAAAGGAGATATCGGCCTTTTGGCATACCATTTCCTCCGCCAATATGGTGCAGCAAATAACAAAAACATCACTGCCATATCCCGGGCCGTGTTACAAAAACTGGAGGCAAATCCCTGGCCCGGGAATGTCAGGGAACTTGAAAATACCATTGAGCGAGCAACGCTTTTTGAAACCAGTCAGAAATTGACCCTGGACAGCCTGCCCCTTGCGGTGACAAGAACAACTGCAGATCCGGAGGACGTCGATGTTACCAACGATACCCATACCCTGGAACAATTGCATAAACACCATATCCAGAAAATACTGGAAAAAACACACCACAACAAAACCTTGGCATCCAGACTGCTGGGTATTGACCGGTCCACCCTGTGGCGGATCATGAACCGCCTGAATATAAAGTAGACCATCTTTCGACCGGCTTTTTTTCCTGACGGTTTTTCTCTTACCAACATGATGCAGATTGCAACACCTGATGCGGTGTGCATCAATGTATACTTTCAGACGTTCCTTGTTTTTTACAAGCCAACTCTTTAATTATTCCTATGTTTATAGATAGTTATAACCTTTTTTGTGTCATGGCACAACCCTTGCTTTTGTGTGGTTGCAATGCGTGGGTCGCGTACCGAAAAGCGGTGCAGGACCCGGGAAAAACATATGTAAACAATGCGGGGGAGCCCTATGGAAAACAATGTATTTGGAAACCTGATGGATTGGGGAGTCGTTCTGGAAAAACTGGAAAGAGTCTCCCGGACGAATGAACTGGGAGCCTGCCAGGATGAATTGATCCGCCTGCTC
>JAIVHE010000411.1 GCA_020201255.1 Desulfobacteraceae bacterium | reverse complement strand
GGATTGCAGATGTGGAAGAACTGGGCCGGCATTTCCTTCAAAAATTCAACCGGCAGATGGGCAAGAAAATACGAAATATTTCACCGGACGTCATTGAATTTTTCTGGAATTACAGCTGGCCCGGTAATGTCAGAGAGTTGGAGCATGTTATTGAAAGCGCCGTCAACACAGCAGACAGGGATGAAAAATCTTTAAAGCTCAAACACTGCTACTTTGCCAATCTGTTGGGCATCTCTGAGAAGAAATCTGCAGCCTCTGCATTGGAAACAATTTCCCCCCCTGATTTTTCATATGACAAAGACACGGCCAAATTTTTCGATGTCGATAATGGGAGTGGAAAAACAGCCCGCTCATTAACCTCAGACCCTGGACCGCTTTTACAGACAAAACGTGAATATGAAAAAACACATATTCTCCAGGCACTGGAAAGAACCATGGGCAATATTGCCATGGCAGCAAAGCTGCTCGGCCTGTCACGACAGCTGCTGGGATATAAAATAAAAAAAATGGACCTGTATTCTGAATTGAATGATATTAAATTGCGGTACCGGAAAATGGACCAGGCAGTTTTAAATGGATGCAAATAGATTTGAAACAACGGCTTTGTAAAACAAATTTGATAATTTGTAAAATTTTGTCTTCAGGTAAAACTTTTTTACGATTCATCAGTGATTCCCTTTTTCTTGTGTGGGAACCAACATCCTTTCCCAACAAGGTGTTCGCTCTCATCGTCTTTCAAAAATTTCATATAGACACACCGGTATGAAAATTGCTATTACAAATTAAATTGTTTTTTTTGGATATCAGGTTGTAACCATCTTGCAGGATAAACAGTTATTAACAGGAGGGAAAAAACAGATGCAAAATGAAGATCGAACAAGCACAGGTCGTGGTGAAAGTTCTGGCGTAAAACAGAATGGCTTTCTGGGAAAATATGATCCAACCCTTTTCTGGGGCACGTTGATTTTAGTCTCTGCCATAACACTCTGGGGCATCATTGGACCGACATCTTTTTCTGCTGCCATGTCCAGTTCTCAAAGCTGGATCTCTGTTAATTTTGGCTGGTTCTTTATGCTGACGGTTTCAATTTTTATCATTTTTATCGTCTGGGCCGGTATCCGCTATGGTAAAATCCCCTTGGGTCAGGACGGAGAGGCACCCGAATTCAGCTATTTTTCATGGATCGCCATGCTTTTCAGCTGCGGTATCGGTATCGGATTCATTTTCTGGGGGGTTGCCGAACCCCTTTACCATTACACTTCAACACCATATCTGGCTGAAAGCGGAACACCTGAAGCGGCCCGGGTTGCCATGCAGATCAGCCTTTTGCACTGGGGTATTCACGGGTGGGTCTGTTACGCGGTTGCCGGTCTGGCCATCGCCTATACCACCTACCGGCTGAAAATGCCGCTTTCCGTTTCCAATGCCCTGTATGGTATTCTGGGCAGCAACACCAATGGTTTCTGGGGAAAACTGGTGGATTTTCTGGCTTCCTTTGCCACTATTGCCGGTATTGCAACTTCCCTTGGCATGGGGCTGATGTCCATTCGTTTCGGAATCAATCATGTGTTCGGTCTGGAGTTGGGAACCACGGGATTGGTTGTGGTGATCTTTTTGCTCATGGGCATTTACATTATCTCCGCTGTTTCCGGTCTGGATAAGGGGATAAAAATTTTAAGTAACGTGAATATGTCGCTTGCTTTTTGTGTGCTTATTTTCTTTCTCATTGCAGGACCCACCGTATTTTTATTAAATCTCATGGTAGATTCCGTCGGGGCATATTTTTCCAATATTGTATTTATGTCATTCTGGACAGACCCCATGGCCCAGGCAAGTGAGGGCAAGTGGATGGGGTGGTGGACTATTTTTTACTGGAGCTGGTGGATTGCATGGGGACCGTTTGTCGGTGGTTTTGTGGCCAGAATTTCCAAAGGCAGGACCATCGGTGAGTTTGTCGTCGGTGTTCTTCTGGTGCCGCTTGTCATTACAGTGGCCTGGTTCGGTATCGTGGGTGGCGGCGCACTTCATGCAGAAATCAATGGTACCCTTGAAATGTACAAGGCCATTGCTGCTGACGCCGGCTCCGGTATTTTTACCCTCTTGACGATATATCCTTTGGGCAGCATCATCAGTTTTATCGTTTTTATAAATCTGATTATTTTTCTGGTAACTTCCGCTGACTCTGCTTCTTTTTTTGTAGGCATGATCGTATCGGGTGGCGAACTTGAACCCAGCAATGCCATCAAACTGATTTTTGGATTTCTGATCGGTGCCATATCGGTTGTGCTGTTAATTACAGGGGGATTGCAGGCTCTTCAGACGGCTTCGATTGTGGCGGCCCTGCCGTTTGCGTTTGTCATGCTCGGCATGGTGGCATCAACAATACTGTTACTGAACAAAGAAAAACAATAGGCCGGCTCTGTCGGACCGGAGAAAACCATGACTAACAAAGAGATATTATCTGCGTCATCCGCAATTCTCAGAAAAGCAAAGCAATTGGGAGCTGATCTGGCCGGTTTTGCCAGTATGGAAGATCTCAGATCAGCTCCCTCTTTTACCTTTGCACCGAAAATGCCGGGAGTGGATCAAGGGGTCGGTTCCAGAAACACTACTACGGGAATGACATCCGGAAAAGTGAAATGGCCGGAAAACGGCAAATCAATTCTTGTTATTGCGGTTGCGCACCCGAAAGAGTCCCCTGAAATGGACTGGTGGTTTGGCCGTGTGTCACCCCGGGGCAATAAAATCTTAATGCAAACCATCAAGGAACTATGTAGCTGGATCATTGACACTTTCAGTATGGAGGTGTTTCATTTTCCCTATCATGTGGAAAAAGGGGGCATTTATCTGAAAGATGCTGCTGTCATGGCAGGTCTCGGCTGTATCGGCAGAAACAATATGCTGGTGACACCGGAATTTGGTCCTCGTATCCGCCTGAGGGCCATGTCGGTTAATATGGCAATGCCATCGACCGGTCCGATTGCCTTTGATCCGTGCTTGACATGTGAGGGGGTGTGCCGAATGGCATGTCCCCAAAAAGCCTTTGACAAACAAGTTTATACGGCTCAAAATTATGGCCAGACAATGCTGCCGGCAAGAGACGGGGTGTATTCCCGCCCCGTCTGCAACCAACAAATGCAAAAAAACATTGATCTTGCAACAGAAGAACAACCGGATGGTGCTGCAGAGCCTGTAAAAATAATCAAATATTGCAGGCGTTGCGAAATGAGTTGTCCGGTGGGAAAATAAAACCGCTTCCATGGGTTTGACAAAAGTGCCCTGTCCCTGTTTCTGGGTAATCAGGCCCATGGTGACCAGTCGCTGGATCGCATCCCTGATGGTGGTGCGGGACACATTCATGGCCTCGGCCAGTTCCCGCTCCGTCATCAGTTTTTCCCCGGGCTTGAGTGTTCCCCTGTAGATGAGCTCCCGGATCTGATCAAATACCTGATCTGAAATACGCTTGGGCTTTATGGGTATGGTCATAATCCTTTGCTATATGCCTCTCCGGCTTTATTTGTTCAAGAGGTGAGCTAAGTATTATTCCTTAAACTATATCAAGGGTTTTTTTCAAGGCGCGATGCGTAAATTTCCATGGGATGCCGGACCTTTATGGATGATCCGACTTTTCCCAGCATATCTGAGATCTGCATCATACAGGCCGGACAACCGGTGGACACAGTGGTGCACCCGGTTTTTTCTATGTTTTCCCTCTTGATTGTTCCAATGGTGCTGGACAGATCATAATGGTAAATATTAAAACTTCCGCCCATGCCGC
>JAIVHE010000106.1:1045-4825 GCA_020201255.1 Desulfobacteraceae bacterium | reverse complement strand
GGTTGTGAAGAACTCTTGGAAGAAAACTGTTGTCGATATGTTTGCCGAAAATGTTTCGATAAATTTCCACTTCGGTGCTCAGATCCAGTACATAGGGAATATTGATGTATTCGATACGGTCTGAAAAAGATGGGAACCCCTGAACATTTTTTCTGTCTTCGGGGTTCATGAGTGCGAAAAAGAGGGAATTGACATTTTCTTCCGTGTCCTCGACTTTGTGTATACCTTCGCTGATAATGTTGTGCAATTCCATGAGACGATCCGTATTATGGGATTTGATGTCCATGAGAGCGTAAATGCCATTGTTGGTTTTTGCATATCTTGAGAAAATATACTTTACCAGGTTGCTGTCTTTTAAAAGGGCATTGATACGCTGCTGGAGCATGGGATTGAACAGCACGGCCTGGCGCATAGGTTTATCTCCGGGATTGTATACGCTGATGCCTTCACCGAGGCGTCGGGAAAACCGATATGGCCGTGCATAAATCATTCCGAATACTTTTTGGGGACTTTGCAGCCTTTTGAGAAGAGCTGCGTAAATGGATGTACAAATGGTGCAGGGTGTTTCGCGAAAAACCCAGTCAAATTCCTTATCATTGAAAATCCGATACTTGGTTTCATCATTTTCCAGAAGATCATCGAGAAACCGGCGGCGAAATTCCTTGGGTACCATCAAGAGAGGATGATCGTGGCTGGGACATGGAACATCAATGAAATTCCCATTCATGAAAAGATCGAATTTGGGATTTTTAAACCCGGGCTGGGAATGAGGCTGCTCCGGATTGATTGCCTGATCGCATAACTCGGGTTCCTCCGGTTCAAGAAAGTCAAACATATAATATGGGTTATCCGATACTGATTCAGGGATACCGTCACCGAGCATTTTTCGATCCAGCCTCCAGAGGATTTCATAGCGGGAGCCTTCCTCGGTGTTGGCATATTCTTCAAATTTGAGCAAAAGGTTGTTTAAAAAAGTACTTTTGCCGCATCCATGGGGGCCGTCAAATATATAAATTCTATTTTGCTGAGCCCCACGCTTAAAGGATTCCACATGGCTGATAAAACGGTTGGCAAAAACACGGTCGGCAAAAAAAGGATGGTCCGCTCCTTCCACAAGAAGTTTACCGCAGTCATAATAGACAAAACTGATGGATTCCGGGTCATTCGGGTATTCATCGTATCCTTCGCCCACATAGGCTTTGACCATATCATAGAATACCTGAAAGACATTTCGAATGATCCAAGTGGGCTTTTCAACCAGTTCTTTTAGAAACTGGTTGTAGGAAATAGGGACTTCACATTCGTGCTGGCTGACTTCCTGATCCAGATTTTCCATTGCATGCTTTACACGATTCATATATTAAACTACCTTTTTGGAAAGCTTTCGTTTTTCCATGGTGTATACCACACGCTGCCAGGTGATCTCCGGTGTTGATTCCTCATCCTGCTGAGGTGGTGGTGGTGTCAACGAGGGTAAAATCCGGGCCGGCCTTGGAATACCAACAGAGACCACTTCACTGGTCTCCAGTTGTACGGGACCGCCCCATAAATATTCAATGCCGAGTAAGGTGTTATGGATATACTCGGTAATTAGCGGCTTGCCTTCAAAATGATGGACAAGGTAAAGGTATTGATCCTTGCCCTTTTCAGAGTCAATTTCAATGTGAGGCGGATGATACAGGGAATCGAACAACATTTCCTTGTAGTCTTTAAGCTTGCGGCTTTTAACATAATATTCCCATACCATTCGCTGCGGGTCCAGGCGCCTTCCCGCCACAAACAGATTGTTATTTTTCATGAAATCCTGGTCTACAAAGGTGTTGATGAAAAGGAAATCCGAAAAATTCTCCCGGACCTTAAAAACCATATCCTTTCCTTTAGCCTCTTTTGCATCAAATTTTTTCCGTTCATATTCGTCTAAAAGCATCTGAAAAGTGTAGCTATGCTTTCCCCTATCCCCCAAGTCCTCAATGTGGTAAAAAAGACGCATTCCCAGAGCATAAGGGTTCATGCCCACACGCGGAAGAGATGTTACATAGGCATTGACCCTGGCAAAATCCACTTCGTGACCGCTAATCCGGTCATCTTGTAAAAAAAGAATCTCATGCCAGTAACTGGCCCATCCTTCGTTCATAATTTTGGTACGAATCTGGGGCTGGAAAAAGATCGAAGTTTTTCTGATCACCTGCATCACGGATTGCATCCATTTATTATCTTCCTTGTTTAAAAAATCGGAGTTTTCCATGAGATACTGAATCAGGTCGAGTCTTTTATCTGGTTTTTTGGTCAGACTTTTATTGTAAAGGGATTGAAACTCCGGATACTTTTGGTCTATTTCCGAAAAAAACGTCTGTTCACCAAGGTTGCCGTATATCTTGATATATTCATTATATTTTTCAATGTCTTTGATGTATTTGGTGATATGGACCTTTTTTTCCCGCTGCAGAAAGACATCGAAATAATAATCGAGTTTTTTTGTGCGGGTTGATTTGGGGTGATAATCAAGCCTGGTCAGTTCATCAAAGTAACCCACCAGGTTGTCTATACCTCGGGAAAACTCAATGACATAATCGACCCATCGCCCATATTCCGAGCGAAGTTTTGCAATCATGCGTTTATCGGACAAGGCCTCTCCGGTAAAATCATAATCCCAGGTATGTTGAAAGTAGAGATTGTTCTGGAAAAAATCGATATGGCCGATAACATGATAAAAAATCATTACATTAAGCCAATCCGGGTTGTTGTCGTTATAAAAGGATATGGCCGGCCTTGTGTTAATAACGGTTTCATATGGATTGCCGGGATATAATTCGTATTTTCCCTTTTCTTTTAATACTTCAACATCATGGACCCAGTAATCGTACAAGGTGGGAATCATTCCCTTCGGGGAAAGTTCCAGAAGATCCCTGTTGGTGACAATATATTCAAGGCTTTCATCCCGGAAACTCAAACCGGCGTCTCTGGCTCTTTTTTTGCAACCTTCCATTATTTTTTTACTATGTTGATCGATCAGTTCCATGGCATTTCCCGATGGTTATTCTGAAATCAGCTTTTTGATACCATCGATTAACCGGGGCTCATCCGCATTGACATCCATGACATCCATCCGGATCAGCTTGGGATAATCTTTCAAAAAGCCTGATTTATTAATATAACGTTCCACTTCGGTATTGTTCAGGGAAGCAGATGGTGCTCCGATAACACTGATTCCTGCACGGGCGACATAGCCGAGCATTTTTTTAATTTCCGGTAAGGTCTCTTTGCCGTCCACATCCCAGTCATCCCCGTCTGTACCGTGAAAAACATAAATATTATAGTCCGCCGCAAGGTTTTCCTTTTCAACAATTTCATTGACCAGGCGAAAGGCCGAAGCTACTTTGGTGCCACCTGCCACTTTGGACCTGTAGTAGGTTTCAAAATCCGGAACTTCTTTGGCGTCGGTATCATGGAGAATAAACCTCGATTCCACCTGCTTTTCATATTGATAAAGAATCCAACTATAGATCAACACATGTTGAGCCACCACGATTTCGGTGGGTTTTCCGGACATAGATCCTGAATAATCCCGAAGAAAAAATACCATGGCCTGAGACTCGTAATCTTTTTCACGTGATAAAATCCGATAAATTTTATCCCTGGGAGATATGATAAATTGGGTGGAATCGATATTGTATAGATCAGGAATATTTCCCAAATGGATATTGGTTTCGATGATTTGTTTTAAGGTGGCTTTTTTGTCCAGTATCTGTCCCACACCCCGGTTTCGGTCGGTTAAAACAT
>JAIVHE010000106.1:0-1013 GCA_020201255.1 Desulfobacteraceae bacterium | reverse complement strand
TTGTCCTGTCTGCCCTTGCCGGGTTTGATCAGCCGTCCCACACGAATTTTACGGGGAAACCCGTCTTTTTCACGCTGTTTGTCCCGATCCAGTAAATCATCCAGGGATTTCAGATAAGCGGCATAATGATCACGAGGGGTAGTCATATCCTGAAGCACAAAAAGATCATGATATGCATAGAAACTTTTCAGGCCCCTATCTCCCGGCTGATCCGCATCGGCATCATTTTCTATGGACTTTTCGTGCAGCTCCGCATGGCGAATTTCCGACAGGACCTTTTCTTCCTCTTCTTTTGAAAGTCCCCTGGCCTTGAGTGCCTTATATATTTTTAAAAAGCGAGGGTTCATTTTTTCAGCCCTATTTTTCATCTTCCTGTGTGCAGAAATATTCTATGGTTTTCTGTGCGCAGGTATTGCAATAATGAAGCTTATCGATCATGGTCGTTATCATTCTATCGTATAGCTTCTGGTTTTCCTCGTTGGTCCTGTTGGCCAGCGCGCCGATCAGGCTTCCTGCACCCGCAATGTCCGATTTCAGGCGAACATCCGTGACTGCTTTGACCAGTTCCAGGTTGTCCATAAAATCATAATCCGGATTCACCGAGATTTTTTGTCCGTAAATTTTGCGAATCGATGTTCGAAATGTTTCGCGCTGCTCATCGGTTTTCAGGCCCAGGCGGTCTTCAACGCTTTTGATATAGCGTTCATCGATTTTGATGGCTTTCAGTTCACCGGTCTGAGGGTCTTTGTATTTCCACATCATGTCCGGACCCAGATTTTCGGCATCGATTCCGATAATCATATTGACGTAGTTCAGGACATCTTTACGAATGGCATAGGGCTCATCCATGTATGCGTTGAACATTTCGGTCATGACCCGTTCCCGGTAAAGCTCTTTGGCGGTTTTGAGATCTTCCATATATTTCGCCCGATCGTTGGCATCCACAACGTAGTCAAGGACAATGCGCTCCATGGCTTTGAAAAAGTCATAGGCGAACATGCATTTTCCTTCAT
>JAIVHE010000410.1 GCA_020201255.1 Desulfobacteraceae bacterium | reverse complement strand
GCCGGTGTGGCTGGTGCAAGGAGAGGTCCTGCCGGATAAAGTCCTGGTGGCCATAGACGGATCACAGGATTCTTTGCGGGCAGTGGACCATGTGAGTTTCATGGTGTCAAAAAACAAAGATATCAACATCACCCTGGTACATGTCACCAACACTGCCCACAACTATTGCGAAATTGATCTGGATGAAGAACCGGATCCTGCGTTTGCAAAAATCATCGAAAAAAAAGACCGGGCCTGTGTGGACCGGTTTTATCCTGCAGCCATGGAAAAATTTATACAAATGGGGATATCAAAAGATCAAATAGATATCCAAACCCTTGAGGGCGGCCGGCGTATCGGCAACAAAGTCGTTGAATTTGCACAAAAAAATAACTTTTCCACCATTGTTTTTGGCAGAAGGGGAATCAACAAATCGTTTTTCATGGGGTCTGTGTCCCGGCAGATCATTGGTCAGGTGTCTGATACAGCCCTGTGGGTTGTTCCCTGATTACTTGTAAGGCAAGGAATAAATGGATTGGTTTTCCCGCCATAAATGGCTGACGATCATGGGATTGTTCATTGTTTTATCTGTTTTGTTTCAGACGGGCCGTACCTTTTTTTTGCCCCAAGAGCATATGATTCGGCATGCGCTGCACCAGGCAGTTACCGACAGATTCCCAAAGGCAGCAAAGGCACTCAAAAATCGATGCGGTATCAATCCCTTTACAAAAACCAAAAGTTTTGCAGATCATTTTGCCCGGAACCGGGTGATTCTGGTCCATGGCCTGGATGATCCCGGCATCATCTGGCAGGACCTGGCCCCGGTTCTTCTGGAAAACGGATACCCGGTTTTGGTCATGTCCTATCCAAATGACCAGGCCATTTCCGCCTCGACCCGGTTTTTCTTTGAGCAGATGCAGCAGCTGGCACAAAAAGATCCGGGACCTGTCGTTATTGTGGCCCATTCCATGGGAGGCCTGGTAGCCCGGGATATGCTTACCCGTCCCGGGTTTGATTACACAAATGCAGTGTCCGCCCAAAAGGTGCCGGCAATAAAACGCCTCATTTTGGTGGGAACCCCCAACCATGGCACGCAAATGGCCCGGTTTCGGATTGTTACGGAAATCAGAGATCAGGTGTTTCATCTTTTCCGGCCGGATACCCACTGGCTTCACTGTCTGCTGGACGGAACAGGGGCTGCCGCAATTGATATTCTGCCCGGTAGCCGATTTCTGACGAAATTGAACCTGCGCCCATTGCCTAAAGAAACACAAATGCATGTAATTGCCGGTGTTATAAACCCCTGGACAGATAAGGGACCTGTGACAAATTGTTTGGGGGATGGCCTGGTGTCGGTGGGTTCTGCCAGCCTTCAAAATGTGCCGTTAACCAGGGTAAAAGGCACCCATTTTACCATGATTCGCAATGTAACCAGAGACAGTTCCAGAATGCCGCCGGCAATAACGGTAATTCTCAGGTTGCTCAATAATCAGTAGCACTATCACCAAAGGCTTGCTGCTTTCTAAATCGGATGTGAATTTTTACATGCGCCGGCCTTCAAGACCTTGCCTAAAAAGATTTAATTTGGTAAGAGTACGTGTTTATATACTGGTGTGTTGGTTTCAAATCCGGCCGGCTGTTTCCAATCTTGTAACGGCTGCCCTGAATGGTATGTATAAACAATTTTTTCCTTTCTGGAGGCATTTTATGTCCATAATATTACCGGATGAAGGCCTGTCTTTTGATGATGTCCTTCTGGTTCCTGATTATTCCGCTATTCTTCCTGATGAAGTATCGGTGAAAACCCGGCTGACCCGGGAGCTTGAACTCAATATCCCCATCGTTTCGGCAGCCATGGATACCGTGACCGAAGCATTGACCGCCATCAGCATGGCCAGGGCAGGGGGAATGGGATTCATCCACAGGAATTTAACAATCGAAGAGCAGGTTATTGAAGTGGACCGAGTCAAAAAGTCGGAAAGCGGGATGATCGTGGATCCGGTGACCATCCATCCGGATGTGCCTATCTCTGAAGTACTCAATATCATGGCCAAATACCGGATATCAGGAATCCCTGTAACCGAAGGGGATAAACTGGTGGGCATTGTCACCAACCGGGATCTGCGGTTTGAAACCCAGCTGGAAAAACCGGCAAGAGACGTTATGACCAGTGAAAACCTGGTGACGGTGACCGAAAAATGCACACTGGAAGAATCCAAGATCATGCTCCACAAGCACAGAATTGAAAAACTGCTTGTGGTGGACAGTCACGGAAGACTCAAAGGACTGATCACTATCAAAGACATTGAAAAAATCAAAAAATATCCCAATGCCTGTAAAGATTCTTTGGGACGATTGCGGGCCGGAGCCGCCATCGGTGTGGGCTCTGATATGATGACCCGGGTAGATGCCTTGATCAGAGCAGGTGTGGATGCCCTGGTCATTGATACCTCCCACGGTCATTCCAAAAATGTCATTACCGCGGTAAAGCAAATCAAACACGATTTTCCCGATGCCCAGGTAGTGGCCGGTAATGTGGCAACCCAAATCGGGGCCAAAGCCCTGATGGACGCCGGGGCCGATGCGGTCAAGATCGGTATAGGCCCGGGATCCATCTGCACCACCCGTATTGTGGCCGGTGTGGGGGTACCCCAGTTGACCGCAGTGCAGAACTGCAAGGATATTTCCAGGAAAACCGGGGTTCCCATTATTGCCGACGGCGGCATTAAATTTTCCGGGGATATTGCCAAAGCCCTGGCCGCCGGTGCCCATTCCGTGATGCTGGGAAGCCTTCTGGCCGGCACCCAGGAAAGTCCCGGAGAAATGGTTATCTACCAGGGCCGTTCCTACAAGGCCTACCGGGGCATGGGATCTGTGGAAGCCATGAAAAAAGGCTCTTCCGACCGGTATTATCAAAAGGATACAAGAGAGGCTGATGAGCTCGTGCCTGAGGGCATTGTGGGCCGTATACCCTACCGGGGCAGTGTCAGAGAAAATATTTTTCAGATGATCGGTGGGCTGAAGGCCGGCATGGGGTACCTGGGAGCCACCACCATTGAAGATTTGCACAAAAAAGCCCATTTTGTGAAAATCACGGCAGCCGGGTTAAAGGAAAGCCATGTCCATGATGTGGTGATCACCAAAGAAGCCCCCAACTATAGAGTGGAAAGCAGTTGACGACCATGACCGACCCATCCTGCCCGTTTTACCATCTGCATCTTCATACGGAATATTCGCTGCTGGACGGGGCTATTCGTCTGGATTCCCTGCTTGAAAAATGCCGGGAATACAACATGGATGCGGTGTCTATGACCGACCACGGCACCATGTTCGGTGTGGCGGCTTTTTATGAAAAAGCCAGAAAAGCCGGCATCAAGCCAATACTGTGGAAACCTTCGGGGAAGATAACTTTTTTCTGGAGATCCAGGAAAACGGCATGCAGATCCAGCACAAGGTCAACCAGGGCATTGCCGATATCAGCCAGCGTTTGTCCATCCCCATGGTGGCCACCAATGACTGCCATTACCTGGCAAAAGAAGACAAAACAGCCCATGATATTCTGCTGTGCATCCAGACCGGTGATACCATAAGCAACCAGAATCGGTTCAAGTTTGATTCCGATCAGTTGTATTTTAAATCCCCTGCAGAAATGATCAGCAGCCTGGGACAGTTTGCCAATGCCATTGAAAATACCCGGGACGTAGCGGCCCGGTGTAATGTGGAATTTGACGATAAAACCTATCATTTTCCCAGATATGCCTCAGAGGAAGCGGACAGCGAAGCAGAAATCTTCAGGCAGAAGGCCATGGCCGGGTTTGAAGAAAAACTGGACCGCATCAAAAAAAAGAATCCTGATATTGATGAACAGGCATACCGGGACCGCATTGCCTATGAAATAAAGATTATTCTGGATATGGGGTTCCCCGGGTATTTTCTCATTGTGGCAGACTTTATCGCACATGCCAGAAAAATCGGGGTACCGGTGGGGCCGGGAAGGGGATCGGCTGCCGGTTCCATGGTGGCATATGCCATGGACATTACCGCCCTGGATCCCATTGAACACGGCCTGATTTTTGAACGGTTTTTAAATCCATCCAGAATTTCCATGCCGGATATTGATGTGGATTTCTGCATTGAAGGCCGTGACAAAGTCTATCATTACACCATTGATCGGTATGGTGGACCGGAATATGTCTGCCAGATCATCACATTTGGAAAACTGAAAGCCAAGGCAGTGATCCGGGATGTGGGACGGGCCTTGGGTGTGCCGTTGTCCGAGGTGGATGAGATCGCCAAGTTGATTCCGGACGGGGCAAAGAATTTGACCAGGGCTGTTGAAGAAGTGCCGGCTATTGCGGAAAAATGTGCCCAGTCTGAAGAAAAAAACCAGATGCTGGAAACCGCCCTGCTTCTGGAAGGCCTGCCCCGGCATGCATCCACCCATGCTGCAGGGGTAGTGGTCTCGGACAAACCCCTGAATGAATACCTGCCATTGTTCCGGGGCAAAGAAGGAGAAACCATTACCCAGTTTGACATGAATTATGTGGAAAAACTGGGTCTGGTGAAATTTGATTTTCTGGGGCTCAGAAACCTGACAGTCATTAAAAACTGTATGGAACTGATCGAAAAACAGGGAAAACAGCCGCCGGATATGCAGGACATGGATTATGCCGATGAAAATACCTTTGCTTTGCTCCAGAAAGCAGACACCACCGGTGTGTTCCAGCTGGAAAGTTCCGGCATGAAAGATCTGATTCTGCGTCTGAAACCCGCCACTTTTTCCGATATTGTGGCCCTGGTGGCCCTGTACCGCCCGGGTCCTTTGGACAGCGGTATGGCAAGCACCTATGTGGAAAGAAAGCACGGCAGAGAACAAGTGGTCTATCTGTTTGACGAACTGGAACCGGTGCTCGAAGAAACCTACGGGGTAATCCTCTACCAGGAACAGGTAATGAAGATCGCCGCAGTCCTGGCCAATTATTCCATGGCTGATGCCGATGGACTGCGCAAGGCCATGGGCAAGAAAATTGCCGCCATGATGGAAGCCCACAGAAAATTGTTTCTGGAGGGTGCTGCAAAAAACAACCATGACACCGAAAAAGCCCGGGAGCTGTTCGATCTCATGGAAAAATTCGGGGGATACGGGTTTAACAAATCCCACAGTGCAGCCTATGCTTTGATCGCTTATCAGACCGCTTATCTCAAGGCCAATTTCACCCTGGAATTCATAGCAGCGCTCATGACCAGTGAGCGGGGCAATTCCGATGCGGTTCTCAAATACATGGATGAATGCCGGTCCCATGATATCAAGGTGCTACCGCCGGATGTCAATGAAAGTGATGCCCAGTTCACGGTGTCAGGAGCGTGCATCCGATTCGGTCTGGCCGCGGTCAAAGGTGTGGGAAATACAGCGATTGATGTCATTGCAGGAGTGCGGGAAAAAGACGGTCCCTTTGAAAGCCTGTATGATTTTTGTGAACGGGTGTCTTTGTCCAAGGTGAACAAAAAGGTGATGGAATCGTTGATAAAATGCGGGGCCTTTGATTCCACAGGTGCCAGACGCAGCCAGATGATGGCCATGCTGGAAGATGCCCTGGATCATGGCAACCGGATTCAAAGGGAAAAGGCTGATTCTCAGCTGGATCTGTTTGCCGATTCCGGTTTGGGATCAGCTGTTCCCGCAAGTATTCCGGTCATGCCCGACATGGAAGAATGGGAAGATAATATCCTGCTGGAAATGGAAAAAGAGGTCCTGGGATTTTATATCTCCGGCCAT
>JAIVHE010000409.1 GCA_020201255.1 Desulfobacteraceae bacterium | reverse complement strand
ACCCGTCCCATGAAAGAACTGCTGGATGCCCTGAACCGGATCGGCATTGATGCCTGTTCCGATACCCCACAGGGATTTCCGCCGGTGACCATCCAGGGGAAAACCAGACAGGGGGGAAAAACCCTGCTGGATTGTTCCAAAAGCAGCCAGTATCTGTCGGCCCTGCTCCTGATAGGACCGTTCATGAAAAACGGACTGACCATCCACCTTGCCGGGCCGCCGGTATCTTCTCCCTATGTTGGTCTGACCCTGGATGTGATGAAACAATTCGGGGTAACCGCATCATGCACCACACCCACCACCTATGTGGTACCCGGCAATCAGGCCTATGTGTCCGGCACCTTTGTGGTGGAACCTGATATGTCCAATGCCGGTTATTTCTGGGCAGCCGGTGCTGTCACAGGGCAAAAGATCGGGGTGGCAAATATCAGTTCCCGGTCTTTGCAGGGGGATTTTAAACAGATTCATATTCTTGAAAAAATGGGATGTTCTCTTTTTTTTGAGAACAACAGCGTGGCGGTGAAAGGTGGCTTTCTCACCGCAGTGGACGTGGACATGTCTGATACCCCGGATGCGGTTCCGGCCATTGCCGTGGTGGCAGCTTTTGCCAAAGGAACCACAAAAATCACCAATATCGGGCATTTGCGGGAAAAAGAATGTGACCGGATCCATGCCGTGGCTTCCCAGCTGGAAAAAATGGGGGTTCAGGTATCCCAGGGAGAAGACTGGCTTGAAATCACTGGGGGATCGCCCGCAGGCGCTTTCATCAACACCTTTAACGACCACCGCATTGCCATGGCGTTTGCCGTTGCAGGGCTTGTTGTGCCGGGCATGCAGATATCATTGAAACCCGGTGTAAGGCGGCTATTGAAAAAATAGTGGCAGACAAGGGATGGGATTATTTCAGGCAGATGGAAACCCGGGTGTTACAAGAACTGGTGCACAAAAAAAATCAGGTAATCGCCACGGGCGGCGGCATGGTGGTGGCTCCGGAGAACCAGGTGATTATGAAACACCACGGGTTTGTGGTCTGGCTGACAGCTGACGTGCACACCATTGTACAGCGCCTGGACGCGGATTTGCAGAACCAGGCATCGCGACCCAGGTTCACCACCCGGTCCCTGCTCAGTGAAACCCGTGATATTCTGGCCCGGCGGGTACCCATCTATGAAGAACTGGCATGCATGACAGTGGATACCACGGCCCATTCTCCCGAAGAGATTGCCGGAATCATAAAAAGGAGACATGACCATGTCCGGATCTAGTTTTGGCAAGGCCTTTCACATCACAACCTTTGGAGAATCCCATGGCCCTGCCGTGGGCGTGGTCATCCAGGGATGCCCGCCAGGGCTTTTCCTTGATGAGGCCGTGCTTCAGAAAGCCCTGGACAAAAGAAAGCCAGGGCAGGGCATTGCCTCCACCAGGCGAAAAGAACCGGACACACCAATGATCCTGTCGGGTATTTTTCAGGGCAGGACCACCGGTACGCCCATTGCCATTGTCATTAACAATATTGATGCCCATTCCAAATCTTATACAGATATTGCAAACCTGTTCCGGCCGGGTCACGGAGATTTCACGTATCACCAAAAATACGGAATCAGAGATTTTCGGGGCGGGGGCAGGGCATCAGCCCGGGAAACCGCAGCCCGGGTGGCAGCCGGTGCCGTAGCCCAGCTGGTGCTGGACCGCTACGGTATCCAGATCCACAGTTTCACCCTGGCCCTGGGGGGTATTGCCGTACAAAATTTTGATGCAAAAGCAGCAGCACAAAATGATCTGCAATGTCCGGATATGGCAGCGGCCCGCGCCATGGAAGAACGGATCAAAGCCGTGAAGCAGCAGGGGAATTCTCTGGGCGGAACCGTCCAGATCACAGCGATGCAGGTACCGGCCGGCATAGGAGAACCGGTATTTGACAAGCTGGACGCTGAGATTGCCAGGGCAATGATGGGCATCGGCGCAGTCAAGGCGGTGGAGATCGGTGCCGGTATCCAGGCTGCAACCATGACCGGGTTTGAAAACAATGACCAGATGGATAAAACCGGTTTTTTGTCCAACCACAGCGGCGGTATTCTGGCCGGTATATCCACCGGCGAGCCCATTGTTGTCCAAGTTCATGTCAAGCCGATTCCCTCCATCCAACTGGACCAGAAAACCCTGGATCAGCAAGGGCAACCCGCCGTGATTTCCACCACAGGGCGGCATGATATCTGTGCCATCCCCAGAATCAACAAGGTCTGTGAAGCCATGCTGGCACTGGTAATCACAGACCATCTGCTGCGGCAAAAAATGGTGGCATAACAGAATATCAGGTTATTTTTGGATGATGTCGGACTCCAGTTTATCGGCAATATCCAATGCGGAATTCAATGCATCATTAATGGCAAATAGTTGAATTTTAAGTGTTTTCAATGACGCAGGGGTCGCCGATATCTTTTCATCCGATTGAAGCAGCCTGGCCAGTTCTCCTGATTTTTTGGCAAATTCCGTTAATTTTTCGCTGAAATTGACAATTTCACCTGCCCATTTGTTGCGCTCTTCTTTGGTCAATTCTATGTTGGCATCATCGGTGCCGTTTATCAACCGGTCGATCTGATAGTCTTCGGGATTTGCAATAATTTCATACATAATCATACTCCTTTGCAACAGGTTTGGTTTTTATGCTTTTCTTCGCTTATTCCAGCAGATAAGCCGATAATTCTCCCTGGGTGTGCAATATGTTATAAATGGTTTGCAGCAGGGCATACCGGGCATTGGATATGCTGCGTTCGGCCCGCACCAGCAGGGTATTGGCATCCATCATATCAATGATATCAGCCATGCCGTATTGGTACTGCATCTCGACTGCCTTATGGTTTTCCTGTGCAGATGTGAGCTCATCCGCAAGATTTATCAACACTTTCCTGGCGGTTTCATATTCAGAAAAAGCCTCTTTGGATTCCAGGATAATTTCTTTTCGGGTCTGTGAAAGTGCCTGCTCTGCCTGCCGTTTTCTCGCCACAGCCTGATGGATCTGTGCTCTGCGCAACCCGCCGTCATACAATGTAAAGACCAGTTCCGCCTGGACATAGGCATCTTCTGAATCTGTTGCTGCAAATTCTCCCAAACCACCGGGCAGACTGCTGGAGCCGTAGGATGTATCTGATTCCCTGTATCCTGTTTCCAGGTTCAGTTTCGGCCAGTAATCACCTTTTTCATAAGAAATGGTCTGATCTGAGATTTCCAGGTTCTTTTTTGCTTCTTTTATGTCATACCGGTTTTCCAAAGCAGTTTTCTGGATTTCTGCAAGGGTCGGGTTGAACCCGTCCAGGGGCGTGATATCCTCATCAGAAATGACAAAGTTTTCACCAATGCCTGTCAGTTTTACGATGCGGGCTTTGTTCCGGGTTAAGGTGTTTTGGGCCGTCACCCGGTCGCTCATGGCTCTGGACAATTCAGCTTCCGCCCGGTACAGATCGGTCCTGGTGACACTGCCCACCCGCAGTTTTTCTTTTACCGCATTTTTATGGGCCTCAAGGCGCTGGACATCTGCATGGGCAATTTCCAGAAGCCGTTGGGCGCTCAGGGTTTCAAAATAGGACAATGCCACCTGGAGAAGGTAATCAGAACGGATGCTTTCCAGGGAAAACCGGCTTTTGTCTATGCCTTTTTTGGTCACATCATAGGCAGTGAGTTCCTTGCCGTTGATGGTGAAAGACTGGGTGAGCTTAACACCCACCGTCGTGGTATCCGGTGATGTGAAACTTGTATCTTTGTAGTTGGTGTGGCTGCCAAAGGCTGTGGCCCGGGGGGTCAGAACCGATAAAGCCCGGTTTTTTTCCTGTTCGGCAATAAAAATATCATCTTCGGCAATTCGTATGGTCTGGGCATTTTCATTGGCTGTCCGGGATAATTCCTGTAGCGTATAGCGGACACTGTCCCCGGCAGACACTGCCGGACACCAGGCAGCTGCCAGGCAAAAAAACAGGAGCAAACAATATTTATTCATGAAAAACCTCTTTGCAAAAACTAAAACAGTGCATCCCAAAATGTATTTTTACCCAACAATATTATGATCACCTGCATACGTCAAGCCTCAATACCCGTATTAAAAAATTGCGGTATTTTATTGAAAAGACTTGTGCATACATGCTTTGAAAAAATACCGCGTCAGTTTTCTGGAAAAAAATACAATTCCATGGTATAAATGCTTTTTTGTAATTGTAACCTGTGATGATAAAAAAACAAGGAGAGACAACATGACTGCTATTCCCCAAACCCGGTTTACAGACCTGCCGTTGAAACGGCAGGGCAAGGTCAGAGATATTTTTGATTTTGGAGACACGCTGCTTTTGCTTACCACGGACCGGTTGTCCGCCTTTGATGTGGTGCTGCCTGATCCTATTTCGGACAAGGGCAAAGTGCTCAACCAGATCAGTGTTTTCTGGTTTGCAAAGATGGCGGACATTGTGGGCAATCACCTGGTCACCACCGATGTGGATGCCTACCCTGATGTCTGCCGGCCCCACAGGGATGCCCTGGCAAAACGCAGCATGCTGGTGAAAAAAGCGGATCCTCTGCCCGTGGAATGCATTGTGAGAGGGTATATTTCCGGATCCGGGTGGAAATCCTATCAAAAAGACGGC
>JAIVHE010000105.1:3940-7884 GCA_020201255.1 Desulfobacteraceae bacterium | reverse complement strand
TTTTTGTCTTTTTCAGGATCATAACCCGGCATATGTGCTCTCCTTTACTTGTGTATATATTTATGATTACAGCATTTTTTATATTCAACTGCAAAAAATCCGGCATTTCAGGCAAATGTATATCATCATTCAATCATGATACCCCTGGTATCAATTTTTGTATCCAAAAGTGCGGCATCCGGTATTGCATGCAGCAGTGTCTGCCATGATGCGCCCAGCCTGGATATATCTTTTTTGCTGCCCACGGCCCAGAGGCATCCGCCCCCGCCCGCTCCTGTAAACCGAGCCCCGCAATGGTGCTGCTGTGCTGTTTCATATAATGTTTTACCGGTGGTGTCCAGAACATCCGGTGTCATGTGCAGGCGCATTTGCGTTTCCTGGTTCATGAGATCAGCTGCAAGGGAGAAATCATTGTTCTGGACAGCATGAAAAAAATCTCTGGTGATACCGATTATCTGTACAAAAACCGACCTGGTTTTTCCCTGTACAAAGGATTGCACCCACTGGCTGTTGATATCTTTGGACACATGGGGAATGCCGCAATAGGCCACCAGCATGTGGGAGGCAAAATCATGGATCCGGTCATCTGTTGGAAATACAGGAAACCGTTCAAATGCAGGCCCTGTTTTCCCCATTTTCCATTCCCACAGATGGGCTCCGCCAAACGCTGCGGCAGCCTGGTCCTGGACCCCGCAGGGAACCCCTGCCACGCTGGATTCTATATAATGGGCCAGCCATGCGATCTCTTCCGGATCAACCGGGTGACCAAAGGCTGCATAAAAGGCTGCCAAAATGGCCACTGCAGCCGCAGAAGACCCGCCCAAAGCGCTGCGGGGCGGAGAGGCGGAATCGATATGGATATGCACCCCATGGGCGTTACAATACTGGGCACAGGCAAACATCAGTCCCATGGGATGATCAAAAGGAGCGGTTCCCTGCCCAAACTCGGCTGTATCAAACCCCCTGGAAGAAACCTTGACCCTGCCCCGGGTATGGGGAACCAGTGTGACAACTGTCCGCAGATCCATGGCCATGTTCACTCCCGCAGGCTTCAAATGGGCTAGGGGTAGGTAAAAGGTGGAGATATCCAGAGTGCCGCCAAAATCTACGCGGCACGGTACGGACGAGCGAATCGGTTTGTTTTCCAATATCCGGCTTATATCCATTGTTCCTGTCGCAATCGTTTTAAAAAAGTTACACTCTTGAACTCCCGTCCGATCTGAAAAGGGATAAAGGATTCTAAAAGCACCTGACCCTCCTGGATGGCAAAACGGGAAAATCTGATGCGGTCGGCTCTCTGCATATCAGCATTATTCATCCAGAACAACTGCTTCAAGGTCCCTTTGGATACATCCATGCCATATCTGGAGCCATTGATCATACAACAGGGGCTGGGACCTGCCCTCCTCCAGCCACAGATGGGTCATCTCCACCCAGTAGCTGGCATAGGCGGTTTTAAATACATCATACCGGATATTGGCAAATCCGTTTTCCAGGTCTGCCTGGGCCAGGGTAACCATGGCGTCTTTGTTTTTTTTGGGAAAGGTGCACTGGATATGGTTCAGGGAAAACAGATCCAGAGAGCCGGAAAACCGTTTCACACTTTTTTTGGCATTTTTTGCCATTACCGTGGTTTTTCCCCTGTCCTGGGTCATAAAGGTGATGATCCAGTCATGGTCCCCATATTCAATCTTGCGCAATAAAATGGCATTTGTCCTGAAATCGGACATATCAACACCTGATGGTCCTGTTCCGTAATTTTTTTGCCGGCATTGGTTTGTTTCTGCCGGGCTTTTTACCTGGCAGGCATTATCTGCCTGCCAGGAACATCTTACAGCATGATTTTTATATGGGCATTTTTTTTCAACGATGCAATCCAATCGGCAAATTTCTGCTCCACCTGCTCGCGATACAGGATATCCTGAATCTCATCTGCTGCCTGCTCAAGGGTTTTTCCACCGCTAGCCAGGATATCTTCCACATAGATAACCTGATATCTTGAACCGGTCTGAATCACCCGGGAAAACTCTTTTTTTTCCAACGGCAGGACCGCATCCCGTATGATCTCACTGAAATTATCAACATCAAATATCCCCAGATCTCCGCCTTCCTCTGCATTGGAAGCCATGGAGTACTGCCGGGCAGCTTTTGCAAACGTCAGCTGGTTTTTCTCAAGCTGTGAGACAACCTCTTGAATACCCTGTTTTGTATCCATGAGAATATTGCGAAGATGGTATTTTTTTTCCCCTTGAAACGCATCGGCATTCTTCTCATAATAAGCTGCTATATCTTCCTGGGTGATAATTACTTTGGAGCGGACTGCCCGGTTGATCAGCATGGATTGCAGGATGTCTTCTCTGATGCGCTCCTGGTATTGTTCCAACGTAATCCCTTCGGCCTCAAGGCCTTTTTCCAGGCCTTCCTGATCCAGGTTGTTCGTTTTCTTGAAATTTTCCATGGCGGTCATAACATCGTCATCAGACACGGATATATTGTACCTGGCAGCTTCCTGGCGGGTCAAGGCCTGGTCGATCAGTTTATCAAGAATATCCTGCTCAAGGGACTGGATCATCTGCTCTTTATCCGAGCGGGATCTGTCCGTTGCCGCAATCCGTTCCCTATACGGCCGGGTCTCTTTATTGAGCTGTGACAGGGTGATGATATCATCGTTGACAATGGCAACAATACGGTCGACGATTTCTTCTTTTGCAGACACAAAAGAACCTGCCCCCAAAAGACAGATACCCGCCAGCACCACAAGTGTTTTTTTACTCATTGGATATTCCTTTTTTAAATGTTCCTTTTTTTTCATTTCCAATTAACATTTGAGCAACCCGGGGTTTATTTATATCCACAGAAAGATCCTGTTTCAAGGCATACACCCATTCCTGGTACAACATCTGTCCTTTTTGCCGGCGCAGCTGCGCCACCAGTTCTGTTTCATCAACAAGCCCTTCCTTGTCGGGCAGCGATGCTTCTTTGGTCTGGTGCTTTTCAAAAAAGGATTTCACATCATCAGCGGTGATGTGTATTTTGTCAATCAACTCCTGTTGAACCAGTTTTTCTATCACCAGAGATTTTTCCAGCCTGTTTTCCCAGACCAGCTGGGAAATGGCATTTTCCAGCAGCATCTGGTCAAAGCTGTTTTCAGGATAGGTTTCTTTTACACGGGCTTTGGCAGCTTCCACTTCAGAACTGGTTACCGTGATCCCTTTTTCCCGGGCAACCGCCAGCAGCAGGGTTTCTTCAGACAATGTGGCCACAAGATCCACCAACACTTCATTGTATTGATCCGGGGTGTTTTTGATATCATAGGGATAGGCTGACAACTTCAGGTCCAGTTCTTCCACAAACTCCGTCGGGGTGACAACCACAGGCCCTGCTTTGATGATATATTCAGTCGTATCTGTCTGCGGGGTACGGTCACATCCGGCCAGAAAAATCCCTGCAAAAATGGCCACCCCTATTATCCGAAGTATCCAATGTCCCGGCATCCGGCACCATCATCCTTTTTATCCGTTTTTAACATAATTCCCCCTTTGTCCAGCGGCAATAGTTCACCGCTGAAAAATGGATTTGAGACACTACCATTGCAGCAGTATTTGTGCAACCGCCAATGGCCAAAAACTGGATATTTGCTATAAGGGTACCAAATCTTTCATCGTTCCATGGGGTGTTTTTGTCCCAGGCCCGCCCCTGGAGATGTGCTGTGCCCGGCCCGAGATCTTCCGGGGCCTGTTACCGTAACTTTTTCAGCAAATGAACAGATCATTCGTGTACGGTCCTCCCATCTGGGATGTCTGCCGGCCCCTCCAGCTCTGACGGTCCTGTCACAGCACACCTCCAGGGGCTCCCTGCCAAGGTCCTTGTGATACACAAACCATTATAGCAAATATCCAGGGCTAAAAAAAATGGCAGGCACGCACATGGCCGGGGTCTGTCTG
>JAIVHE010000105.1:0-3790 GCA_020201255.1 Desulfobacteraceae bacterium | reverse complement strand
CCTGAAAATTCATGGGGATATTTTGTCAGACTGTCTTTGGAAAGCCCGACATTTTCCAGCAGCTGCCCGATGACCTCGGAAAGATTGTCCGTATTTTTGCGGTGAATTTTATATTTTTCTTCCAAAACCTGCCGCACGGTCTGTCTGGGGTCCAATGATTCATAGGGATCCTGAAATATCATTTGAAGATGGGTGGACAGCTCTTTTTTCTGTCCGGAGGTCAGCTTTGATATGGAGGTGTCCTGGACCCGCACCGACCCGCCTGTCATCTCGTACAGCCCCATGATACATCTTCCCAGGGTGGTCTTTCCACACCCTGATTCTCCCACAAGGCCGAAGGTTTCTCCTTTTTTTACAGAGAAAGAGACATCATCCACAGCATACACCCATCCTGTGCGCCTGAGAAATATACCCCCCAGGACGGGAAAATATTTTGTAAGCCGGCTGACTTCCAGAATCGCCATGATTTTTCCCCAGCATTGTTGCAGACCAAGCCGTTATATAGCATATCCAAAAAGGGAAAAAAACACTGAAAGTTGATAGAATTTAGCTGTTAGCTGTTAGCGGTTAGCTTTTAGGTGTTAGCTTTTGGCTTTTGGTCGGGTGTAATCAGCGGGAAGAATTTGTGTGTTTAGTGGAAGTTGATAACTGAGTATTGACGGATTTTATATAAAAGGGTTTTACACCCCCCGGGGGTTGTGCAAAACCCTTTTGATGGAAAGCATGAAATCAGTCAACAACTACATTGACTGCTGCAGGGCCTTTTTGACCATCTTCCACGTCAAAGGTAACCCGGTCACCCTCTTTTAAAGATCTGAAACCAGTGGAACTGATTCCACTGTGATGCACAAATACGTCAGGCCCGTCTTCCTGTTCGATAAACCCATACCCTTTTGCATCGTTGAACCATTTAACAATCCCATTTGCCATTGCGATTTTCTCCTTACTTTAGGTAAAAAATTGGGTAGTTTCAAACTTCAGGTCGAGCCACTGGAATACACAGGTCTTGCCTTTAGAACGAAACTGCAAAGCCCTTACCATACGGGCTTTAGCTGTATCTTATTCAGTTTATCTCAAAAATCAAGTTTTTTTTTGCTCTGGTATCATTTTTATGCCGATGCTTGCGGATACAGATGACAGGCCGCTGTATGCCCTTCTCCCACAAGACGTTCCAGTGGCAGAATCTGTCGGCAGATATCATGTACAAAAGGACACCGGTCGGCAAAACGACACCCGTCAGGCATATCAGACAAAGACGGTACGCTCCCCGCAATAGTGGGCAACACTGCTTTCGCTGTTTTCGCACGGGATGGAATCGAGGTGAGCAGCCCCCGGGTATAGGGGTGCATGGGGTGGTTGAAAAGAGATGTGACATCGGCTGTTTCAGCAATACGGCCGGCATACATGACCACCACGTGGTCACAGTTTTCCGCAATCACCCCTAAATCATGGGTGATCAGGATGATTGCCATTCCGGATGTTTCCCTCAAAGAGGTGATCAGCTCCAGAATCTGGGCCTGAATGGTCACATCCAGGGCAGTAGTGGGTTCATCTGCAATGAGAATATCAGGTTCACAGCTCAATGCCATGGCGATCATTATCCGCTGGCGGATGCCTCCGGAAAGCTGGTGGGGATATTTTTTCAACACCTGGCCGGGATCGGGAATGCCCACCCGGGTCAGCATGTTTACAGCCTCTGTGTGCATATCTGCAGCGCTCATCCCTGGAAAATGCAGTGCAAACACCTCTTTCATCTGCCGGCCCACATTATGCACCGGGTTCAATGCAGTCATGGGTTCCTGGAATATCATGGCAATTTTTTTGCCCCGGATTTTTTGCATCTGCCGGATGGGTATTGTCAGAAGATCCTGGCCCTGAAACAGAATCCGGCCCGCCAGAACCGATGAAACCGGTTTGGGAAGCAGCCGGATAATACTCAGTGCGGTCACGCTTTTACCGCATCCTGATTCTCCGGCAATCCCCAGGATACTGCCCCTTTCCAGATGGAATCCCACACCGTCAACCGCCCGGACCTGCCCCTGTTCCGTGTCAAAAGCCACCTTCAGGTTTTCTATTGTCAACAGCGGAGTGTGTTTCAAGGCATATCCCCCACAACCCTGAACCGGGTGTCTTCAATCGTTTCAGGTGCCAGAGGAATATTCTGTTCCATGGCCAAAACCGTCTTATGAAAGATATCATCATCCAGCCAGAAAAGACCGCCCACAGTGGCGGAAAATGGATCAAACAGATCTTCGGACATCCTGGTGCCGTAGAATTTTGGCAATTGCAGCCACTGCCAATAGGCGATACGGACATAGGGCACCATAAAGGTGGGTACATATGCGCAGATATCATGAATTTTGTTCTGGATGGCCTTTGACAAAGCGATCCGTTCCTGCTCATCCAGGCTTTCCCTGTACTGGTCAATGAGGGCATCCAGCTGCGGATCATCCGTATTGGTGATATTGTTGGTCTGGGGCTTGTGGGCATTGTCCGAATGCCACCCCTGCCAGAAGGAAGGCCGCATACTGGTACTCCAGCCCATCCAGGCCACATCATGCTGTTTTTCCAGAAATTTTTTAAACATGGCAGACGGGTCCAGCTGCTCCAGGTTCAATTCGATGCCGGCCCTGCGGGCCTCTTCCTTGAGCACGGCCAGTCTGGGCATATGGTCTGCATATCCATAGGTGACCTTGACCGAAAACTTGGCGCCGTCCTTCTCCCAGATGCCGTCATCACCGCGTTTCCAGCCCTGATCCGTCATCAACGACTCCACCTTTTTGATATCATATTGTCTCGGGACAATGGTGTAATCGGTATATTCTCCATACCCGAAAAACGGCTGGGCCAGCCGGAAATAATCTCCCCGGAGTACTTTTTCGATGACTCTTTCAATGTGCATGGCATGGGCAAAGGCCTCCCGCATATATTTTGGAGAAAAAATATCCTTGTCCTGATTCAGCCACATGCCCAGACTGGGGCGGGGCAGGTCATTGAAAAACCAGATTCTGTGCACATACCCGTTTTCAACCACCCGGGTTCTGGATTTGTCATACCAGTATTTGGGCTGAACAAGACCAAAGGTTTCCAGGTCCCCTTTTTTAAAATACTCCCACTGGAGATTCAGATCCCTTATCACGGAATACTGAACAGTATCCACATTGAACCGGTGTTGAAAATATTGCCTGTCTTTTGCCCACCAGTCCTGTTTGCGTGCAAAGCGGATGTACCGGCCTTTTTTGAATTCCGATATCTGGTATGCCCCGGTATTGGGCACCACAGCCCAGTTGTATCGGGAGGTGAAATCTTTTTGCAAGGGATGAAAAAAATGCTCGGGAACAGGGCTGATGCCCAGTTTCAAGTGCAGGTCAGGCACAGCTTTGGTGCTTTTCACCCCGATGGTATGATCATCATACACCATCACCTTTTCAATCTCTTTCGTATAATAGTCATTATACCAGGGGGCAATGATATGTTTCGAGCGCATAAAGGTCAGGGTATAGGCAAAATCCCAGCCCGTGACCGGCCGGCCGTCGGACCACCGGGCCTGCTGGTCCAGTTTGAAATACATGGTTTTTTTGTCCGGGTCAAATGCCCAGTGGGTGGCAAGTTCCGGAATGATATTTTTTGTATTGGGATGAATATTGATCAAAGACAGCTGGTTATCCAGAATAGCAGACCTGAAACTGCCGTTGGAATCAGGCCCCACCACCCGGAAAGTCATGGGAAAACTGGAAATAGCTGCCCTGAAAAGCCCGCCTTTTCGGGCTTTTGGTGATGCAAACACAGG
>JAIVHE010000104.1 GCA_020201255.1 Desulfobacteraceae bacterium | reverse complement strand
GAAATCAGATCGTTGATTTACAAGCTGTCTCCACCCATCCTGGATGACTTTGACATTGATATTGCCATCGGGTTTCTCATTGAAGAAACCAATGCCCGGCAAAAAACGCAATACCACTATATCAACCATGTAAAAAATCCCGTGCCGATGCGCCATGCCATCAAGGTTACCCTCTATCGGGCAGTGAACGAACTGTTAACCAATATCCGCAAACATGCCGATACGCAAAAGGCACAAATCCAGTTATCCGTACAGGACCAGAAAATTCTGCTCCAGGTGGAAGACCAGGGTATCGGCATGGACGTGGAAAAAGTCAACGCAATGCCGGATTGCGGATTCGGCATCTACAGCCTGTCCGAACGTATCCACAATTTCGGGGGAACCATGGATATTGCATCAGTCCGGGGCAAGGGAACAAAAATCACCATCAGCATTCCGATAACATTGGAAGAAAGTATCCATGAAAACATACACGCTCATCATTGCGGATGATCACAGAATCGTCCATCACGGCATCAGCCAGACATTGAACAGTGAACCCGCATTCACCGTGCTGGCACAAGCCGACACTGGAGAAGCCGTGGTATCTTTGGCTGCGGAACACAACCCGGATCTGGTACTCATGGATATCAGCATGCCCGGCATCAACGGCATGGAAGCCACCCGCCGGATCCTGGCAGCCAATCCGGCCATCCGGGTGCTGGCCCTGTCCATGCACACCGAAAAAATCTATGTCCAGGGTATGCTGGACGCCGGGGCTTGCGGCTACATCCTCAAATCGTGCTCCTACAACGAACTGGTCACGGCATTGAAAAGCGTGCTGGACGGGCACATTTACCTGAGCCCGGAAGTGACCCACCTGCTGATAACAGATGCCTCGGACCGGCTGTCTTTGCTTTCCGGGCGGGAAAAACAGGTGCTCACGCTCATAGCAGAAGGCCGCACCACCCGCGAAATCGCCGAAACACTTTACCTGAGCGGGAGAACCATTGATATCCACCGCAAAAACATCAAGGAAAAACTGGACATCCACTCCATTGCCGGCCTGACCAAATACGCCGTTGCCAAGGGCCTGACATCCCTGCCCTGAAACCGGGACACCCCTGACCGCTTAGCGCTGTCATTTCCCCAGAATGAAATATCTGAACAGGCAAGCGCATAGTCATTCAGCAGTTCGTCACTTACTGTTTTTTAATTTGCTGTCAATCACCAGCCGGAGTATATCCACTACAAAAGGTTTCATGTTTTCCGTTTCATAGTTTTTTAAATAATATTCTATGTTATCGGCATACTTTTTATCATCCAGTAAATTGTTAATACCTTTTGTCATAATATCGGTTAAATATTTCTCGTCAATAATGGATAGATCCAGGGCTGCCAGCGTTTTTATCTGGAAGTTACCGAACCGGGTCGGGGGTTTGTAATAAAAATAACCTGAATTTTTGGGCTTTGGATGATTTGCAAGCCCGAAAATAATATTTGGGGATGTGGATGACTTGTTCATATTAGATCTCTTTTCCTAGCATATTTGATAGTAATTATGGAGTAAATAATCTGGAAAATCAAGAAGGGAATAAATACAAGCAGCCTTTCAAGGCCGTGTATGGTCACCATCCATATGGCACCCAAACCCTGGGTGACTGCTACGGCATAATAAAAGAGGGTCACTGTAATATGCTTGTAACCCATGCGGTTGAAAAGCTGATATAGATGGGTTCTGTGAGACTGAAAAACATTTTCGCCTTTGAACAGACGTCGCAGAAAAGTAAAGAACGTGTCATAAATAAAATGAAAAAACAGCAGCGGAATCACCAGCAGGGATGTGTGAGCATTATCATACAGCGAAGCAATGATGGAGATGACGGCAAAAGCAAATCCGAGAAAGGTGCTGCCGACATCTCCCATGAACAGTTTTCCTTTTGGAAAGTTAAACACCAGAAAGCCAAGGACTCCGGCACCAAGGGTATAGGAGACAATGTAGGTAAAATTGCTGCCTTGATTCAAAGATATGATGCAGAAAAAAATGGATGCAATTACGGCGTTTCCTCCGGCCATACCGTTCAGCCCGTCCATAAAATTGTAGGCATTGATCATTCCTATAATCCAACAGAAGGTTATGACATAGCCTATAATACCCAGCGCCTGGCTGTTTATAAACAAAAGCGTATTGCCAAAGTCGACGGCATGAATGATAATGCCGAAAGACATTACAATAGCGATCGCAAAAATGTGGGTGAACAGTCTGATATAAACTGATTTCTGTTTCAGGTCATCATACAGCGACATGCCGGCAATAAGCAGGCTGGAGAACGTAAATCCAAGGAAATATCGTTCCGTAATCATGGGTTTGTCTCCAAAAATATAGATGAGCAGCATACTGAAAAAAAAGGTGAAAACAATGGCCACGCCTCCGATGGTGGGGGTTGACTGGCTGTGTGAGGAACGTCCGTTGGGGATATCCAGAACCTTTACCCGCTTGATTAATATCCAGCTGATGGCAGCAGAGAGTAAAAAAAGGAATCCTGCAAATAAAAGATGTTTGGGTAGATTTGTGTAGTTCATTGGCTCATTTTTTTTTGGCTTTAATAATGCTTGTTTTATCCGGTTCTGCTTTTTCAGTCAAGATGTATGTTTAACGTAAGCCAAACCTGACCCCAAAAATTTTAGACAAAATGAATTTTATGATTTCAATTTGTCCAAATATTGCGTATAATCAGGATTATCAATTCAATGGAGATTACGCATGTCTTCCACTTACATCAACAGGGATTTGGAAAAGCACCTGGTATACATGACAACAAAGTATCCAGTGGTTACACTGACAGGCCCCCGGCAATCCGGCAAATCCACGCTGGTTCGTCACGCCTTTCCCGATAAACCCTATATCTCCTGCGAAGATCCGGATATCCGGTTGTTTGCCGATCAGGACCCCAGGGGCTTTTTAAAGACATACCCCCATGCTGTGATTGATGAAGTCCAGAGAGTTCCCGGTATTTTTTCATATATTCAAACCTTGCGCAGTTTCACCTGTTTTTAAAAATGTGTGCCGGGCGGATCGGCCAGTTGCTGAATCTGTCATCCCTTGCCAACGACTGCGGGATTTCCCATACCACAGCCAAATCCTGGATTTCTGTTTTAGAAGCAAGCTATATTATTTTCCGGTTATCGCCCCACCATGAAAACTTCAGTAAACGCCTGGTCAAAATGCCCAAACTCTATTTTTATGATCCCGGCGTTGCCGCCTGGCTTTTAGGCATTCAGTCGGTCGTTCAGCTTCAAACCCATTATTCCAGGGGGGCCTTATTTGAATCAATGATTATCAGTGATATGATCAAACACCGATTTAATCAGGGCAAACCCTCCAACTGTTATTTCTGGAGGGATAAAAATGGAAATGAAGTGGATTGCCTGGTGGACACCGGCCAGGGGCTGTCACCCATGGAAATCAAATCAGGGCGGACCATTGTATCCGATCATTTCAAAGGCCTTGAATATTTTTCAAAGGCTGCCGGCAACCGCGCATTAAAACCATATCTGATATACGGAGGAACAGAAAATCAGCACCGGACAGGGGCAGAGGTTATCTCCTGGAGCAGACTGACCCCACCCCCGCTCAACAAGCCAGGCCTGACCCCGGGTTTTTAGACGAATTTCTTGCGGCTGAGGAGGAGGAGGACTTCACGGGCTGCTTCCTCCGGGGTGATGGCGGTGGTGTCGATGCGCAGTTCCGGGTGCTGCGGATTTTCATAGGGGTCGTCCACGCCGGTGAAGCCTTTGAGCAGGCCGGCCCGGGCTTTGG
>JAIVHE010000103.1 GCA_020201255.1 Desulfobacteraceae bacterium | reverse complement strand
ATGGGCAATGGCTTTGGATTCATCGGTTGTGGAATAGTGTTTCTGGACATAGTTGAAATCCCCTGTCCTTGCTTCCGCCATATCATGGACCAGGGCCATGGCCATCAGGCGCTCACCATTTGTCTTCGGGTCCAGCCGGGCCATGGTAAAGCAGATAAATGCCGTGGTAAAACAATGTTCAGCAATGCTTTCGTGTCCATCTCCCAAGAACGCATACCCTGACCGGTTCAGATCTTTTAAAATCCTGGCTTCAAACAAAAAATTGGCAATCTGCTTCATTTTTTATATATCCTGGTAATTTCAGGTAACAATTCTTGACTTTTTATAGAACAGGAGTGTAAATAAAGTCAAGAATTCCAAAGGACCCAGACAATTAATCAGGGAGGAATCCAATGCGCCGGAACCAAATCATTACACTTTTTATGATCTTTGTCATTTTTATATCTGCATCCATGGTGTCGGCAGACAACGGTGAAGACTTCAACCCAGACAAGGATTCCGGATTTTACTACACCATCCAGAAAGGGGATACCCTCTGGGATTTGTCTGAAAAATTTTACCAGTCCCAGTGGGACTGGCCAGGCCTCTGGGAAATGAACAAAAAAATAAAAAATCCCCATTGGATCTATCCCGGCAGAAAAATTCGGATTTTTGTAAAACCGGTCACCCCCGAACAAAAACCCCTGACCGCACCCGCCCCTGAAAAAGCGGATCCAATCCAGAAGGTCAACCCTTCTTTTGCCTATTCAAAAATAAACCGGGTGGGGTTTATGAAAAAAACGTCCGTACCATCTCTGGGCTCTATTATCAGGGAGCAGGACGGCAACCTCATGATGTCCACCAACGATATCATTTATATCAATCCCCAAAAACCGTCCGCCCTTTTGCCCGGCCATCTCTACCAGATATTCACCACCCGGGTTGTTGATGAAAAGATCAGAGGTAAACGATTCAAAGGTATCCAGCACCTTATCAAAGCAGACATCGTGGTGCTGGAAGCCGAAAAAGGATATGTAACAGCCAGGATCACAGATTCGTTTAAAGACGCCAATGTGGGTGACCAAATCATGGCCTATTACCATCGTGAACCCCAATTGGCAGTTCACGAGAATCCAGACCCCATTGATGCAGCCATCATCTGTTCCGAGGACAATACCCTGATGATCAATGATTATGCCATTGCCTTTATAAATCAGGGCACAGATCATCATATCCGGCCCGGCCAGATCTATTCCGTTCGCCAGGAAAACACGTCGGCTCTTGATGCATTTGACAGATCAGGGCAAGCCCTTGCCAGGCATGATATTAAGCTGTCGCCTTTAACGTCCGGAAGGCTCATTGTGCTGCATACCGAAGACATAGCATCCACGGTAATGATGATATCTTCCAAACGAGACATCCACCCGGGGGATATGGTCCGTTAAAACTGATCCCAGGTAATGCGCAAAATTTCCTGGTAGGTGGTTTCCCCCTGGAGCATTTTTTTGATTCCGTTCTGGCGCAGCAGCACCAGACCCTGGGCTTTGGCCTTTTCCCGCATCGCTTTCAGGCTGCCGTCCGGGCTGCTCAACTTTTTCAAAGATTCTGTATAGGGCAGTATTTCATAAATACCGATCCGTCCTTTATAGCCTGTCCCACGGCATTTATTGCATCCTTTGCCATGGCACAGTCGAATGGCGCCGCTTTTTGCAACGACAAGCCCCAGTTCCGCCAGTTCTTTGGCATCCATTTCAATGGTCTGGACACAATGGGGACAGATCCTGCGGACCAGCCGCTGGGCAGCAATCCCGTTCAGGGAGGCATGCACCAGGTAGGGCGGTATCCCCAGGTCCAGCAGTCGGAAAACAGCAGACACGCTGTCATTGGTGTGCAGGGTGGACAACACCAGATGGCCGGTCAAGGCTGCCTGCACCGCGGCCTGGGCAGTCTCAAGGTCCCGGATTTCCCCCACCATGATAATGTCCGGATCCTGGCGCATGATATTGCGCAGCACTGATCCAAAGGTCACATTGACTGCGGGCTGTACGGAAATCTGGTTGAACTCCTCATGGATCATCTCAATGGGGTCTTCAATGGTGGTGATATTCACTTCCGCAGAAGACAGCATGCGCAGACTGGAATACAAGGTGGTGGATTTGCCTGATCCTGTGGGACCTGTCACCAGGACAATGCCGAACGGAAGGGTGATCAATTTCTTGTATTTTGTAAAATCCTCTTTGGAAAACCCCAGTTTTTCCAGGTCCTGAAAAAGGATATCCGGATCCATGATCCGCATCACCACCTTTTCCCCGAACGCCACCGGAATGGTGGACACCCGGATCTCCACCTCGGTGTTTTCTTTGGCCATTTTTATGCGGCCGTCCTGGGGCCTTCTTTTTTCCGCCATGTCCAGGCCGGAAAGGGTTTTTATCCGGCTGATCACGGCATTGTGAAGCTGCTTGGGCAGTTTATACACCGTATGCAGCGCCCCGTCGATGCGCATGCGCACCAGACAGATATCTCTTTTGGGCTCAATGTGGATATCACTGGCTTTCTGGTCAAAGGAATAGGTGAACAGATGGTTGACTGCATTGACAATGTGCTGGTCCGTGGGGGGCAGATCATCCTGTGACGTCAGGGTTACAAATCGTTCCAGATTCCCTAAATCCACCCCTTTGCCGGAAAACAGATCCTGGGCCGCTGAAATGGAATACCGGAACCCAAAAAACTCCTGGATCAGCTTTTCAATATCTGTTTTTGAACTGAGCACCGCGACCACCTTGAGTTTAGACACCATTTCAACATCTTTTATGGCTTCAAAATTAAAGGGATCAGGTGTTGCCACCACCAGTTTTCCAGACTCGACACTCACGGGCAGTAAGAGATGTTTAAAGGCAAATGCTTTGGAAATGAACCCTGTCACGAGGTTCAGGTCCAGCTTCAGGGGATCCACTTTTTTATAGACCAGTTTCCAGGCATCTGCCAGAGCCCGGTAAATCATGTCTTCATCCAGGACAGCACCCGGCTGGTTCACACATTTGAGCCCGAGATGGACCATCACATCAATCAGGGTCATGCGGGCCATTGCCTCCTGCCTGGAAAGTCCCTTGTACACCGTGTTTTTACCGGCATTATAGAGACTTTCTTTCACCCCTTTTTCCCGCCGCAGCAGATCTTTTGCCTGGTCCGGTGATATCAGGCCGGCATGCACCAGTATTTTACAGATGTTCTGGGATGAAAACCGGTTGTTTTGCTGTACATGCATTTACAGCCCCTTGCAGAGGATTGAAACAGGATCAGTGATCCCATAAGATACTGAACGTGAAAAAAAGATTGCCATTACTCTTATACGGTAAACACAACACCCTTGTAAAGAGTTGTTCCTCCCGGATATAGTATCCGGGCCTTGACTTTTGACCGGAACTCTGTGCAGATACAACCATTTTTTATACGCCCAAAAATGATATCAAGGATATTTGCATGACCATTGCCAAACTTTTTCTCACCGCTTTTTTCTGGGGCGGCACCTTTATTGCCGGAAAAAAAATTGCCGGCCAGGTGGATCCCCAGTGCGCCGCATTCCTCAGATTTGCCATTGCCTCTTTTTTTCTGGTGATTCTGACCATTCGTTTGGAAGGCAGGCTGCCCCGCATCAGGCCCAACCAGGTGATCTGGATCATGTTATCGGGGCTGACCGGCATCTTTGCCTATAACCTTTTCTTTTTTACAGGCCTGACCTTTATCAATGCCAACCGGGCATCATTGATCATTGCCACCAACCCGATTTTTATCAGTTTGTTTGCCGCACTCCTGTTCAAGGAA
>JAIVHE010000408.1 GCA_020201255.1 Desulfobacteraceae bacterium | reverse complement strand
CCCGTCCATGGCGAGCAGGAGCGTACCGGACGGCGGGGCATACTTTCCCGGAAGATTTGCCAACTCTGATTCAAACTGCTGGAAACATAGATCCACATTCAGGAAAGCTTCGTATTCTCGGAATAGCCTCCGGACCTCCTGGATCTCTTTGGGTGATCTTGCGTAAATGATACGGCCGCGTCTTCTTTGACCGCTCTGAGCATGCATACGTCTATGACCTCTTATTTGCGGTTTAAAGAGACCCTTCAGCGGCGGGCTGCTTGTTACGCATCCAGCTTGATTTTCCGGATTTCATGGTTTAGCGTGGCATAGGTCCAGTCCCGTCCGGTTCTGGTTTTCATCCCCTGTTGTTTGAGAAGAGCCAGAATAACGGTCTGTTTTGTGCCCTTTGACACCTCTTGCAAAACCAGTTGTTTGGCTGCCAGGAACTGTTCGCGAAATACTTCCTTTCCCGAGGGCACGGCAGTTATCGGGGCAACCGCAGCATGCCGCTGTTCCATTTCGGCCAGGGAATCGGCTGCTGCCTTCTCGGCTTTGATTCCCATCTCGTTGTAGACGGGACATCTCTTGCCGCATGCTGCCCGAAACGCATTGTTCTCACGCCCGCAGATAAACGGCCGTTCGCTTTGGTATATGTATTTCACATTGGATTTTGTGCTGTGGCGGATCCGGGATGCAGACGATTTGGATAACGATGCCAGCGTTGACACTGCATAGTCGCAAAGCCATGTTCTGCATGCGTCTTCGCTAATGTGAACATCTCTGCACCACGCCGCCAGGTATTGTGTTACGTCCTGTCGGTTGGGTATCTGATCGGATGGGGAGAAGCAAGACAGTTGCATCCCGTTTTCGACCAGATCATCAATACACGGATAGATTGAAACGCCGGCCGAATCACCCAGCAGGGTGGTGAGCCTGTCAAAAAAACGGTTTTGCTCCATTGATCTGTCCTTTTAACATGAAAATATGCGCTAACATGCTGCACAGCATGTTTTTTGTTTTGGGTTGTTTTTTTCCAGCTGTTGTTACAGCTCCGCCTCTTCGGTTACATGGGACCGAATACCCGGGACATGTAGTTTTCATAGTTTTTTTGAGAACATTTGTAAAGGGATTCGGGTGAAACAGGGTGAAAAAAACATGTTCTGGTTTTGACAAGCCCTTTGGATTGTATTATAAAGCAGGCTTTTTTATTGAATATGGAGATATTATGCAGACAGGAAAAATCAGTCAGCGCATCAAGACATATATGGATAAACGCAACATGGATCTGGCCGGTATGGCCGATCAGACCGGTCTTTCTGCCCATTTTCTGGAAACCATGCTCACCAAAGACGTGTACCCGCCCCTGGGACCATTGATGAAGATTGCCAGGGCTTTGGGGGTGCGGCTTGGCACCTTTCTGGATGACCAGGGAGAGGCAGACCCTTTTATTGTGCGCCGCAGCGCCCGGGCGGCGGAATTCAGTGTGCCCGGGGTTTCCGGCAAATCCCCGGCCCTGAATTTCTATGCCCTGGGGACCGGCAAGGTGGACCGGCACATGGAACCGTTTTTTGTGGAGATCCTGCCGGAATCCGCCCGGGAAAAAATATTGTCATCCCATGAGGGGGAAGAGTTCATTGTGGTGGTCCAGGGAAGCATCGAGGTGATTTACGGCAAAGACACCCATATCCTGGGGGCCGGGGATTCCATTTACTACAACTCCATTGTGCCCCATTATGTGAGCTGCCATGGGGATGACAAAGCCGCCATCCACGCGGTCATTTATATACCGGAATAAACAGGGGAGATTTCATGGAAACAGATACGGGTTTGCGGGAAATCACCCTGGGAGATCTGCTGGATGAAACCGTGGTAAAATTCGGGGGCCACGATGCCCTGGTGTATGTGGACCGCGATTTTCGCCTCACCTACCGGCAGTTTGGGGACCTGGTGGATGAACTGGCCAAAGGGCTCATGGCCCTGGGAGTGAAAAAAGGAGAAAAGGTCGCGGTGTGGGCCACCAACATTCCCTATTGGGTGACGCTGCAGTTTGCCACGGCCAAAATCGGGGCCGTGCTGCTCACGGTGAACACCAATTACAAGAGCGCGGAACTGGCCTACCTGCTCCGACAGTCGGAGGCGGAGAACCTGTTCCTCATTGACGGATTCCAGGACACCGATTATGTGAACACGGTGTATGAGCTGGTGCCGGAGCTGAAAACTTGCCAGCGGGGCAGCCTGAAGAGCGATGCATTTCCCTGCCTGAAGCGGGTGGGGTTCCTGGGCCAGGAGAAACACCGGGGCATGTACACCATCCCCGAGATCCGGTCTCTGGCCGTGATGGTGGGAGACGATCAGTATGCACAACGGCAGAAAAGCCTGTCCCCCCATGATGTGGTGAACATGCAGTACACCTCTGGCACCACTGGGTTTCCCAAGGGCGTGATGCTAACCCATTACAATATCGGCAACAACGGGTACTGGATCGGCAAAAACCAGAAATTTACGGAAAACGACCGGGTCTGCCTGCCTGTGCCGTTGTTTCACTGCTTCGGGTGTGTGCTCGGAGTGCTGGCCGCCGTGAACCACGGGGCCTGCATGGTGATCCTGGAAGGGTTCGATCCGGTGATGGCGATGGCATCGGTGGAAAAGGAGCGGTGCACAGCCCTGTACGGGGTGCCCACCATGTTCATTGCACTGCTGGAACACCCGTTGTTCGACAAATTCGATTTTTCATCGCTGCGCACCGGGATCATGGCCGGGTCAAACTGCCCGGTGCATGTGATGGAGCAGGTCATAGACCGGATGCACATGACCGATGTCACCATCTGCTACGGGCTCACCGAAGCCTCCCCCGTGGTGACCTATACCCGCATCGATGACGATATCCGGCTGCGGGTGGAAACCGTGGGCCGGGCCCTGCCGCATATCGCGGTCAAGATCACGGACCCGGATACCGGCAGAACACTGAATCCGGGTCAGCAGGGAGAGATCTGCTGCAAAGGGTACAACATCATGAAAGGGTATTACAACAACCCTGCGGCCACGAAAAAAGCCATTGATGATGACGGGTGGCTGCATACCGGAGACCTGGGGATAATGGATGACCAGGGCAATCTGTCCATCACGGGCCGGCACAAGGACATGATCATCCGGGGCGGGGAAAACATTTATCCCAGGGAGATTGAAGAGTTTCTCATCCGCATGGACGGGATAAGGGATATACAGGTGGCGGCCGTGCCCAGTGAAAAATACGGAGAAGAGGTGGGGGCGTTCATCATTCCCAGGGAAGGGGTTGATCTTCAGCCCAGTGATATCATTGATTTTTGCAGAGGAAAGATCAGCCGGTACAAGATCCCCCGGTATGTGCATTTTGTGACCGATTATCCCATGACCGCATCCGGTAAAATCCAGAAATACAAACTCACGGAAATGGCAGAAGAGATCTGGCCGGACAAAAGATAGGAGCCAGAGGCCTTGCTATAAATGGGTGACCATCTGCCGGTACCGTGTCATGATCTGGCCCATGACCGGTTCAAGTTCATCCGGTTGAATGACCAGCAAATCCCCTGGTTGGGCTTTGGAAAAAATATAATCCACTGCTTTGTCCGGTTCCGGAACGATTTCAATCCGGCTTTCCGGGAACCCGCCCTGCATCAGCCCCTCATGAAGCAGGTCCTGGGTTTCTCCGGCCGGCCTTTGACGGGGATCAAAATCGGTCAGGATGATATGATCGTAGACCCGGGCCAACGCTTTTCCAAGTTCTATGAGTTGTTCGTCGGTTCTGCTGCCGGTGCCGTGACATAACCCGATCTTTCTGCCCGGT
>JAIVHE010000102.1 GCA_020201255.1 Desulfobacteraceae bacterium | reverse complement strand
TCCAGCAGGTTTTCCGGTATGGCCGCACAATTGACGGGAATAAACGGTTTTTTCTTTCTCGGGCTGTGGTTGTGAATGGACTGGGCAAACAGTTCCTTGCCGGTACCTGTTTCGCCGGAAATCATGATGGGAGAAGGGGAACCGGCAGACATTCCGGCAATGCGAATGGCATGTTGCATTTTCGGATCTGATGCAATAATGTCTTTGAAAGAAAACCGGGTGCCGTTCAAAGATTTTTTGCTTACCGGTCCGGCTGATGCGGCCTGGGATAATATCACTTTTTCAAGGATCTGGTATTCCTTGGAAAAATTGATGGCCCCGATGAGCTGCCCGTTTTTGTACAGGGGAAACACACTGAACAGGATGTTGCACACCCGTCCTAATCTGGTGCGGTAAATAAGGGTTTCATTGATTATGGGCCCGCCACTGATCAGGCAGCGCATGATGGGGCTGGTGTCATCGGCCAGTTGATAGATATCCAAAATTTTGCGGCCGATGGCATCTTTTGGGACAACATCATCAATCCGGCCCTGGGTCTGGTTGAAAAAGATCACTTTCCCGGTGATATCCGCGATCACCACACCTTCGTGCATGGACGACAGAACACTGTATATATCGATATCTTCAAAATTGTTCCGTTCCATGGTCCCTGTCCGTTTGTATCATGTGAATCATCAAATTTTTTTGATGATTTTGTATTTTTTTCTCACTCTTTCTTTTCTGGATGCATGATTTTACCAAAAAAAGCAAGAGATATAAAAAAATTTTGATATTTTTCAGCTCGATCACAGGTGTTCACCCTGAAAGTGATATCAGATAACCTTCTTGCTCACCCATGCATATTTGTTCAATCCATTGGAGGGGAAAATCTTTTTGGTCTCACCGATTTGCCCGCCACTGACCGCGGACCAGCGGACAAAGCAGTCAGAGGAGGACACCCATTACACAGCAAAGCCCCAGTAGGTGCCTTCCTGCCGGAGAGTTGACTTAACCTTGGCATGAAATGTGCATTTTTTGCCACATATCTACCTGCCGGGGTGCATCCGGCAGCAGGAAAACAACGGGGCTATACCCTTGATTCGTGAAGGCATAACATTTAGTGAAAGGATATCTTATGGGGTTTTTTGAATATTTTACACCACAGGAGACAGAAAAAATCCACGCAGCCACCATGACGGTTCTGGAAAAAACCGGCATGCATTTCAAATATACACCGGCCCTGGACCTGTTTCAAAAAGCAGGGTGCAAAGTGGACGGGGTGCGGGTATATTTCACCAGAAAATTTGTGGAAGAACAGGTGAAAAAAGCCCCTTCCCAATTTACCCTGTATGCCAGAAACCCGGAAAAAAACGTGGTGATCGGCGGAGACAATATCGCTTTTATGCCCTGCTACGGGGCCCCGTTTGTCAATTGCCTGGACCTGGGACGGCGGCCCGGTACCCTGGAAGATTTCAAAAATTTTGCCAGACTGGCCTATGCTATTCCTGATTTTGACATCACCGGCGGCATGATGGTGGAACCTAATGACGTCCCGGTGGAAACAAGAAATGCGGAACGGATTTACGCAGCCATGGTTTTGTCTGACAAACCCTTCATGGGAGCCGGCACCGGCGGGCCGGATGCGGTGCAGACCCTGGACATGGCAGCCATGTTATTCGGGGGAAGAGAAGAAATGATGCGCAAACCTCCCTTTGTGAGCATTCTCACCACCCTGACCCCTCTGGGATTTGACGACAAGATGTGTGCCGGCATCATGGCCTATGCAGCGGCCGGCATGCCCCAGTTGATTTCTTCTCTGTCCATTGCCGGTGCCACCACACCGGTGACCATGGAAGGCACCCTGGTGGTCCAGAATGCGGAAGTGCTGGCCGGCATCTGCCTGGCCCAGCTGGTGAAAGAGGGGGCACCGGTTATTTTTGCAGGATCATCCTCTGCAGCTGCCATGCATTACGGCACCCTGAGCATCGGTGCCCCGGAAATGGCGGTAAACACCGCAGCCACAGCCCAGATGGGCAGATTTTACGGTCTTCCTTCCCGGGGCGGCGGGGCCCTGACCGATGCCAAAATGGTGGATTCCCAGGCCGGGTTCGAATCCATGATGAGCCTTCAGATGGCATGTCTGTCCGGCATCAATTTTGTGCTGCATTCCGCCGGCATCCTGGAAGGATATATGACCGCTTCCTATGAAAAATTCATGATCGATGCGGAAATGATGGGCATGTGCCGCCGCATCAAAAAAGGAGAGGAAATCATCCCGGAAAAGCTTGCCCTGGATGTGATCGACCAAGTGGGACCCGGGGGAGAATATCTGACCAACCGCCACACCTTCCAGCATTTCCGCTCAGAACTGTATGCGCCCCTCATGGAAGAACGCCGTAACTTTGATGCCTGGACCGCCAAGGGCAGTCTTTCCATGGAACAGCAGGCCAATGCCAAATACAAGGAGATCCTGGCCGGCTTTCAGGCCCCGGACATGGATCCGGGCATTCAAAAAGATCTGGACAAATATATGGAAACCATCCGCAACAAATAACGGCCGACAATGCTTGAAAGCTGTTAGCTCTTAGCTGTTAGCTTTTAGCTTTTAGCTGATGGCTTTCATAAAAAGATACCGGTATTTTTTGGAAAACTTATCTGACACACGAACAGAAGGAACATCATCATGAGTGAGATCACCATACCAAAGGAATTTGGCACCATCACAGCCGACGCAGTGGTTATCGGCGGCGGCATTGTGGGATCGGCCACCGCTTTCTGGCTGTCAAAAGCCGGCATGAAAACCATTTTGGTGGAAAAACGCGACGCCCTGTCGAGCCTGACCACTGCCGCCAGTGTGGAGTGCTTCCGTACCCAGTTCACGGAAAAATCCATGGCTGACCTGGCCCTGGCCAGTGTGGCCATGTTTGAAAATTTCAATGATGTGGTGGGCCTGCCCGGCATTGACATCCATGTGACCCAGCGGGGTTATCTGTTTGTCACTGATGATGAGGCCCAGCTGCCGGATCTGAAAAAAGCCGTGAACCAATACCATACCATTGGCATACCCGGTGCTGAATACATCGGAAAGGATGATCTGCACAAGCGGTTTCCCTTTCTTGCCCCCCAGGCGCTCGGGGCCACTTTCAACAACCGGGACGGGTGGCTGTCCACCCATGAGGCCACCTATGGATTTGCCAAAGGGGCCGGTGATGCCGCATTTTATATGAAGACACAAGTCACAGGCATCCAGACCGACAGCCGGGGGGTATGCGCGGTAAACACCGACAAAGGCACCATCTCCACTCGGCTGGTGGTCAACTGCGCCGGGCCCTTTGCCGGAATCATCGGAAAAATGGCAGGCCTGGACATACCGCTGCGCACAGTGCGGCGCCAGAAAGCCTATATCAAAACAGATCTGTCGGACTTGCCGGTCTCTGCACCTTTTACCGTGGACCTGGTGAACCACGGGTACTGGCGCCCGGAAGCAGGCGGCCTGCTCTGTGCCTGGGTGGACCCGGATGAACCAGACTCCCCGCCGGCAGATGAGCTGCCCACGGACTGGGACTTTGCCGCTGAATCCATCCACCGGGTATATCCGGAGAAATCGAGGGGTTTCATGTGAACTGCGGATACTGGTGCGGGGTGATGATGTCTCCGGGTGCCGGCAAACGGGTGGCAGACATTGCCACCGGCAAAATGGACAACAAAGACAATCCCCTGCGGTATTCCCGGTTCAGGGAAGGGGCTTTTGAAAAAGGGGATACCTTCCTGAAATAGCCCTGCAACGTTTCATTCACCATTTTTCCAATTCTCTGTTCCATCTCTCTGGAAGGACAGCTGGTTTCTGCAGATCTGAACAGCTGTCCTTCCCATTTTCTCCCAGGCCGGTTACCATTCAACAAAGCCCGCATTTTTTCTGTAAGAATGATTTTTTTCTTGACTTTTCCATCCGTACTGTTTTATCTGATTTAACAAATACTGAAAAAATTAATATATACTGATATTTTGTATCAGCACAGCAGAGAGCGGCATATGCCCCGAAACAGCAACATCGGACCCAAAATAAGAGAGTTTCGCAAAGAACGGCAGCTGACAATCCAGGACCTGGCACAAAAAGCCGGATTATCCGTTTCCTATATCTCCCAGGTCGAAACGGAAAAAGTATCTCCTTCCATTGCCACTTTGAAAAAGATCGGCGCTGTCCTGGAGGTGCGCACCGTTGATTTTTTTGCGGATGAGTTGATTGAAGACCCCATGGTACTGCCACCTGGTTTGTGGACCCGGGTCCTGCTGCCCGGCTGGGAAGCCGATGTCAAACAGATGGTTCATATCGTGGGAAACAAGCGGATGCAGCCGTTTCATACCACTGTCCCGCCCGGAGGAGGTACCCATGAAAATTATTCCCATCCCGGAGAGGAATTCGGTTTTGTCCTCTCCGGCATATTAACGCTCAAACTGGGGACGGAGATCCATGAACTCAAAACCGGCTGGGCTGTCTATTTTTCCTCTCTGATCCCCCATTCCTGGGAAAATAACGGCAAAGAACCCTGCCACCTCATATGGGTGGTCAGTCCGCCCAGCTGGTAAAGGTACTGCAGGAAAAATACCGCAGTGAAATGACATTTTTTCAAGGAGCACGCAAACAATGACACACCTGAATTTTTCGTTTTACCAACCCGGACAGGTCGAAATATTGAAGGAAACCGTTTTAACCCTGCTCAGTGACCATGGTGTAAAAATCGATCACCATCCCGACTTGTTCAACATCCTTATTTCCAAGGGAATTCAAGTTGATACAGATACCGGATATGCCCGATTCCCAAAAGATATCATGGAAAAACTGCTGGCCTCTACCCCTGGAAAATGCCGGCTGGGAGCATCCGGCCCACACCGTGTTCTGGAACTGCCTCGATCGGACGGGACCTTTTATACGCGTACCGGAACGGGGGCCCATGGATTTCTGGACCCGGAAACCGGGGCATACCGAAGGGTACAGCTCGATGATCTGGTCCAGTGGGCAAGGCTTATCAACCATCTGGATGAAATCAGTTTCCTGCCCTTTCTTTTTTCCACGGACGTACCCATGCAGGTGGTGGATATACACGGGCTGGGGGCGCTGCTGAAAAACACCGATAAACACGTCTGGGTGCAGCCATACAGCCTGGAAAGTATCGACTACCTGATCCAGCTTGGTTCTGCCGCTGCAGGCGGCACCCGTGCCCTGTCAGCCAATCCCCTGATCAGCATGATCGCCTGTTCGCTCACCCCACGGGCTTTCAAACGCATGGACCTGGAGGTCATATACCGGTGTGCGCAATCGGGCATTCCCATCCACGCCTGTTCGCTGCCGGGGATCGGGTCCACCAGCCCGGCCACCCTGCCGGGAACCATCACCCTGGCGTGCAGCGAAATTCTGGCCATGGTGGCCATGGCCCAGGCGGTTTCTCCCGGGACCCCGGTCATTGCCTGCCCCATCATTTTTTCCACGGACATGAAAACCGGACGCAGCCTGCAATCCAGTGTGGAATCCATGAAATGTGCTGCCGGTGCGGTTCAGTTTTTAAAGACAGCCTTCAATCTCCCCACACACAATTACGGCTCCGGTACTGATTCACCGGCGTTGGACGGCCAGTCTGTCTGTGACAGAACAATGCTCAGCATGCTGATGACCCTGTCCGGACTTGATATTCTGGGAGGGGCCGGACAGCTGGAAGTTGCTACGGCCGTCAGCCCCCTTCAACTGATCATGGACAATGAACTGTTCGGAATGCTCAGAACACTGAAAACAGGCTTCGCCCTGGATGACGATCATTTGGCCACCGAGGCCTTACGGGATATTGCACCGGGCAACCATTTTTTGAGCACCCGGCACACCTTCCAGCATTGCAGAGACGGATTTGTACCCCGCCATTTTATCGGATCCGCCCGGAATGTATGGGAAAAGGAAGGTGGCCGGGAGATATTTCACCGGATACAGGACACCTACCGCCGTTTAATGGCTATGGACAACCCCTGTGCCGCTAAACCCGATACTGCAAAGGAAATAGACGATATTATTCAGTCAGCTGAAAAAACATTGGTGAAATCGTGACCTGGCTGCAGAGATAGACACATTGACAACTTTGGATAACCGGCCGAAAATAGATTTCCGGCCCTGTTTCATACATTGTGGTATCATACCACAAACAACTTTAATGGAGGAAAAAATGTGTAATCACGCAAAAAAAATGATGTGGGCGCTGGCAATGGTTTTGTTGTTGTCTGGGATACCATTCACTGCATTTGGTGCTGATGATTCAGTCCATGAGTTAACATTTGCCTGGAATGATATCTGGGGGCCCAAATTCAGGGCCTCCCAGATTTACCGGCCGGGCGGAGAAATGGAACGAATGCTGCATGAAAGAAGCAATGGACGAATTAAACTCAAAATCATTTCCAAAATGTTTCCCACCGACCAGTTGCTGAAAGCGGTTGCCACCGGCAAGGCGGACATGGCGGATGTGGCCATGCCATGGGAATCAGGTACCTATCCCCTCTGGAACTGGGGAGAAATCCCCGGCATCGTTAGTGAAGACCCGGTTCAGGGACTTGCAGAGGAACTGGCCGTGTACAAAGACCCTGATGTGATGAAGATATACGATAAAACCATGGGGAAAATTGGATTGAAATTCTGGTTTATCACCCAGTGGGATCCTGCCAACGGGGTCTGGAGCAGCAAAGAGATCTCTTCACTGGATGATTTCAAGGGAATGAAAATTCGTGCCGGCGGATATCTGCCCACCCTGGGTATCAAAGCCCTGGGTGCCAGCCCCGTCACCATTGCCGGTTCCGAACTGGCACCCGCCATGATGTCGGGCACCATTGACGCTGTCCTGACCAGTCTGGGGTACGGATACTCCATTGGACTGGCCAAGGTATCCAAATATTTTACGTTGACCCCGTTATCCCCCACCTGGTCTGCTGTGACCGTATTGAACAAGAAAAAATTCGACTCTCTTCCAATATGTCATGAGTATCGACACCGTAGACCTCTCCGGTGTCCAGCGCCGCTCTCTGCAGCGGGAAGATCAGGCAAAAGCGCTGGAGGCTTGTAAGGTGGTGGAAGAAGAATGGCTCAAAAAAGCTGGTCCCGAAGGAAAACCACTGCTGGATGCTGTCAAGGCTGCGGTAAAAGACTATCGTGCTTTTGGCAAAAAATAATTCAGCCCACCAGCAGACTGCGCCGGTCCGGCTCAACATTACCGGACCGGCATTCTGAAAATCAGGAGAATGACCATGCGGGTTTTCCATCAAATGCTTGAACGGTTCATAACATTGATCAGCGGCGGTTTGCAGGGGATTGTCATTTGTGTATTGATGGGGTTGATACTGGTGGAAGTGACCACCCGGTACCTGCTGCAGACCCCGCTGTCTGTTGCAGAAGAATACGGCGGCTATATGCTGGTTGCGATCACCTATATCGGACTGGCATACACATGGAAACACCGAACCCATGTCCGGGTGACCTTTTTGATCGATAAATTTCCCATCCGCATACGGCTGGGGATCCGTGTCATCACCCTGTGCCTGGCACTCATTTTTGCGGGCTTCATGTCCGTTGCCGCATACCAGCTGATCCAGGAATCTTTTCTTTTTGGCGACCGGAGCGGCAGCTGGCTGCGAACCCCCCTGGCCTGGCCGCAAATGGTCTTGGTCATCGGATCTGCCATGCTTTTCCTTCAATTGTGTATGGAAATAGTCAAGGCGGTTCAAAATTTCATACAGGTAAAGGAGGAAACCTGATGGGATCTGAAGTACTTTTTGCCATGGGCCTCATTGCCGGGCTGCTGTTTCTGCTGCTGACAGGACTTGAGATTGGCTGGTCCATCGGCATCATTTCCCTTATCGGGCTTGTATTTTTTATTGAACAGCCCATCAATCAGATTGCCTACACCTCGTGGAATGCCCTTAATTCATTTACCTTGACAGCCATGCCCCTGTTCATACTTATGGGATCAGTCCTGGGAAATACAGGGGTGAACGAAAAACTGTTCAATGCCATCGATAAATGGGTGGGACATTTGCCAGGCGGTCTGGCGGTATCTGTCATTTTCGGCAACGCTGTTTTCGGGGCCATGTCAGGTTCCACCATTGCCGCCACCGCCACCTTTGGAAAAATTGCGTTCCCGGTTATGGAAAGCAGAAAGTACAACCCCTCATTCTCCCTGGGCACCATTGCATCAGGAACCGTGCTTGCACCTCTGATTCCTCCGAGTATCCTGTTGATTCTTTACGGCGCATGGCAGGGACTGTCCATTGTGGATCTTCTGGCAGCAGGACTGATTCCCGGACTGATGCTGACCGCACTGTTTCTGTTGACCATCACGGTTATTGTTAAAATAAAGCCCGGCCTGGTACCCACCCCCGTTAAATACAGCTGGACGGAAAGATGGAGAGCCATCCTGGAAGCCTTGCCCTTCATAGCCGTCATTCTGGGTGTTTTAGGATCCATTTTTGGCGGAATCATGACACCGACCGAAGCTGCCGGACTCGGGGCATTTCTGAGCATTGTGCTCACCCTGTTCTATCGCAGGCTGACTTTCAGGATATTCTCCGACAGCCTCATGGATACAGTCCGGATTACCTCATTTGCGCTTTTCATCATGGCCATGTCCACCCTGATCTCCCATGTTTTCAACTCAGCCGGACTGATCCCATTGCTCAAAGACTATGTTCTGGGGCTCTCCATCGGCAAATACGGCATTTTATTCGGTTTTTTTGTGATGTATTTTTTTATGGGGATGTTTTTCGATTCCTGGTCCATGCTGTTCTTAACATTTCCATTCGTCATGCCCATTGTCACGGGCCTTGGCATCAATCCCATCTGGTGGGGGGTCATCTATGTCATGGCAGCTGAACAAAGCACCATCACACCGCCTTTCGGCCTGACCTTGTTTGTGTTGAAAGGGGTGGTACCGCAGCACAACCTGTCCACCATCGTCAAAGGAGCGCTACCCTTTCTGATACCCATTTACATCAATATCATCCTGCTGATTATATTCCCGCAACTGGCCACCTGGCTGCCCGGGATTTTAGGCAATTAGAGATGACATCCCCACAGCCACACACCCGTATTTGGTGTTTGGCATCTACTGGTTCACAAAGCTTCAGGATACGTGAT
>JAIVHE010000407.1 GCA_020201255.1 Desulfobacteraceae bacterium | reverse complement strand
GGATCCAGAAAACAGCCCCTGAAAACATAGGGCCGGTCCAGGGTGGTGTCGGGGTTGGTGGACCAGGGACTGATCATGACCGTTTTGTATTTATTGGCCACTTCTCCTGCAGGCACTGCCTGTTTGGAAGACTGGGGGCCGATGATGGCCAGCACATCATCCTGGGAAATCATCTTGGTGTTTGCTTTTACAGCAGATTCCGCCTTGGATTCATTGTCTTCAATGACCAGTTCCACCTCGTACTTTTTGCCGCCCACTTCCAGGCCGCCAGCTTTTTCAATGTCCTCCAGCCACATCTGGGCAGCATACTTGGTGCCTTCTCCCACCTTGGGGATATCTCCTGTCAGCGGGGCATTGATACCGATTTTGATAATGGTTTTTCTGGCACTGAAGGCCAGGGGTGACACTACCATGGCCAATGCCATTGCTACAACCGTTAGTACAGCAATCTTTCGCATACTCCCTCCTTTAAAAATTTGATTAACATCCTTTTTTGATCATCCCATGCAAAAAAATGGGGAAAACCAAAATTTTTGATCCCGATTTTGCGTTATAAAACACAAGTGCGGCTCATTGCGCCAAAAATAAGAGCAGGATACAACGAACCAATGGGTAAAACATAAAATAACTCTATATGTAAAATCAGGAACGAAGTAAAGAAATAATATGCCCGGCCTGGCAAGAATTTTTGTTTTACATCATTATTTACTGGGCGGGTTGATATCAAATTCACTCATCTTGTACAGAAGGGTCTTATAACTGACCTTGAGAATTTTGGCAGCCCTGGACCGGTTCCATCCCACCTTTTCCAGAACAAAGGTGATCACCTCTTTTTCCACCCGGTCAGAGGCTTTTTTCTTGATTTTTTTCAAGGAGATCTCCTGTAACAATTTTTCAGAACTGGTGGACAGGTCCACAAATTCAGATATGAGGCTGATCCGGTCATTGGCAAAATCCGGATGTAGGTTGCGGGTTTCGCCCTTTTTGACTGAATCATGGGCAGAGATATCAGGCACAATGGCATGGGAGTCCTCTGCCGGCATCTCGTCAAATACTTTATCCCAGGAATTGATGACCATCTGTTTTTTAATGCAATTTTGCAATTGGCGCACATTGCCGGGCCAGGGATAATTGCACAGCCGGACCATGGTATCCTCATCAGGCTTGCTGCCCGGATTGTTGGGGTATTCTGATTTATAAAGCTTGAAATAATATTCAACCAAAAGCGGTATATCTTCTGTACGTTCCCGAAGGGGAGGGATATCAATTTTGATGATATTGAGGCGGTAAAAGAGATCTTCTCTGAATTGTTTTTGTTTGATACGTTTTTCCAGATCATGGTTTGTAGCGGCAATGACCCAGACATCGGTTTTAAAATCCTGATCCGAGCCCAGAGGAGAAAATTCACCGCTCTGGAGCACATGGAGCATCTTGGACTGAAGAGACAAGGGCATATCACCGATTTCATCCAAAAACAGCACTCCTTTGTGGGCGGACTGAAATTTTCCCGGCCTTTTTTTGTGGGCACCGGTGAATGCCCCTTTTTCATATCCGTACAACTCACTTTCCAAAAGGGTTTCAGGAAGGGCTGCACAATTTATTTTGACAAAATTATGTTCGGTTCTGGGGGATTCTTCATACAGATTTTGTGCCACCACCTCTTTTCCAACGCCGGTTTCACCTGTTATCAGAACATTCAAACAGGTATTGGCCACATGGTTGATTAATTCCTTGATTTTAAGTAAGGATTTACTGACGCCGATAAGAGGAGTGGTCATAATAGAATTACTCGTGTTTTTTAAGGTTGCTTACATCCAGAAGCGCGATGATTTTTTCTTCAATTTTGAACAGGTCAACCGGTTTGAAAAGCACCACATCTGCCCGGGCTTCGGACGCCAGCGCCCCGGGCTGGTCGCCGTAACCAGTCATGGCAATGATTTTAAGATCGGGGTATTCTTTTTTCACGATGGAAATCAACCCGACACCGCTGATGTTGGGCATAACAAGATCTGTAATCAAACAATCAAAGTCGTGGGCTTTTTCCCTGAGTAGCTTCAATGCGACAAAACCATCCACCGCTGTTTTGACGTTATATCCCATGGAATTGAAAAATTCAGAAAAGGTGGACAAAATATCTTCATTGTCGTCTACAATTAACAAACGTATGGGGTCTGCCATTTTCGTATGCCTTAATAAAAAAAGGGTTGGTTCATATAAACAATTAGTCCATATAATATATAGATTCAGACATGCAAGTAAAAAAAATAAAAACAAAAAAAAAGGTTAGTCACCGGCAACTTGCTTTACCCATGAATAAATATTATAAGGCCTGTGAATTATTGTATTTGATTGTCACTACCGCCCATGCCCTGGTGGGCACAACAAAGCATGAAAGATCCGTTCAACATAATGGTTCTTTCATATAAATCAATATGGATGGAATAAGATCCACTATAGATACACAAGAAGGAATTTTCAATGAAGAAAACAACTATACGCAGCACAGGCATGTTTGTCCCCCCCAATGTGGTGACCAACCATGATCTTGAAAAAATCATGGACACCTCTGATGAATGGATCCGTCAGCGCACAGGCATTACACAGCGGTACTGGATAAATGAAGAATGCGGCGCTTCCGATCTTGGGGCGGAAGCGGCAAAAATGGCTTTGGCAGATGCTGGATGGAAACCGGAAGATGTGGACTTTATCATCTTTGCCACCTTGAGTCCGGATATCATGTTTCCGGGTTCCGGGTGCCTGATGGCGGCCAAACTGGGCCTGGACAAAACACCGGTTCTGGATATCCGCCAGCAGTGCACCGGATTTCTTTATGGCCTGGCCACAGCAGATGCCTACATCAAATCCGGCCTTGCCAGCCGGGTGCTGCTGGTGGGCGGAGAAGTACATTCTTCGGGACTGGATAAATCCACCCGGGGACGGGATGTGACGGTTATTTTCGGGGATGGGGCTGCGGCTGTCTGTCTTGAAGGGATTGAAACCGATAAAAAAGTAGGGCTTTTGGCATCCGCCCTGCATGCCGACGGCAACCATGCCGACTCCCTGATGACGGAACTGCCTGCATCAAGGCTTCTCCAGCGCCTGCCTTCGGGTGTTGCAACAGATGATCCCCGGTATTATCCAGTGATGGACGGTCCGGCCATCTTCAAAAAAGCGGTGCGGATGCTGCCCAAGGTGACCAATGAGGCCTTGAAAAAAGCAGACATCAGCCTGGATGAAATTGATCTGGTGGTTCCCCACCAGGCCAACAAACGGATCAACCAGGCATTTGGCCAGTTCATGAAACTGGATGAATCCAAAATATTTCATAACATTGAAAAGTACGGCAACACCACCGCTGCCAGCATTCCCCTGGCCCTGCACGAAGCTATTGCCCAGGAACGGGTAGGCAGGCCCGGGGATACGGTGCTTTTTGTGGCCCTGGGTGCGGGCCTGACCTGGGGGGCTTCAATTTTCCGGTTTTTTTAACCAGATTATGCCGGCAATTGTTAACCGATTTTGCCGGCAAACAGGGACCTGATATAGAATGCGGCTGTGGACGACATGTGGGTCAGGCTGTGATCAGGATCCTGGTTTTTATCAGCTATTTCCTTTCTGATGCCCGATGCCAGCACTTTTCCCAGCTCAACCCCGAACTGGTCAAAGGGGTTTATGCCCAGAATAAATCCTTCAAACACGGTCCTGGCCTCATAGAACGACAGCAGCATGCCGATGCTTTCCGGTGACAGGTCATCGACAACCAGCAGCGAGGAGGGCCGGTTTCCGGAAAAGGCCCTGGCAGGCACCTCA
>JAIVHE010000406.1 GCA_020201255.1 Desulfobacteraceae bacterium | reverse complement strand
AAAAGCTCATTGACAAGGGCAAGGCCTATGCCGTGGATGACGGAAACGTGTATTTTTCCATTGACGCTTTTGAGGGATACGGCAAACTGTCCGGCAGAAATCCCGAGGACATGCGGGCCGGATCACGCATCGCTGTGGAGGAAAAAAAGAAGAATCCGCTAGATTTCACCTTGTGGAAACCGGCCAAGCCAGACGAACCATACTGGGAAAGCCCCTGGGGCAACGGCCGGCCCGGCTGGCACATCGAGTGCTCGGCCATGGGCCATGAATACTTAGGAGAAGGATTTGACATCCATGGCGGGGGCAAGGACCTGATCTTTCCCCATCATGAAAACGAGATCGCCCAGAGCGAGGCCCTGTTCGGAAAGCAGTTTGTCAAATACTGGATCCACAACGGGTTCGTGGATATCAACAACGAGAAAATGTCCAAATCCCTGGGTAACTTCACCATGATCAAGGATGTGCTGGAACGGTATTCTTCGGAAGTGATCCGGATGTTCCTGCTGGGCAAGCACTACCGCAGCCCCATTGACTTCAGCGAGCAGTCCATGCATGAAGTGGCCATGGGGCTGGACCGGATCTACGGGTTTCTGGAGCGGCTGGAAAACCTGGACATCCAGGCGGAAGACAACAGAGACGGAGGGAACGGACCGGGTTCCCTGTGGCAGGCATTCAGCGAGGCCATGAACGATGATTTCAACTCGGCCAAAGGCCTGGCAGCTGTGTTTGAAACGGTGAAAAAAGGTAACAAGGCCTTGGACCAGGTTCAGGATAGGCCTGATGATGAAGCCAAAGCCGAGCTGGGACAGATCCGATCCGACATCACGACCATTGCCGGGATTCTGGGATTTTTTCAGGAGACCCCTTCCGACTGGTTTGCAGCCAAAAAAGACAAGGGCATGAGCGAAATGGCTGTAGATCCGGAAACGGTGGAGGCCCTGATCGCAGAGCGGACCCAGGCCAGAAAAGACAAAAAATTTGCCCGGGCCGACGAGATCAGAGACCAGCTCCAGGAGATGAACATTATTCTGGAGGACGGCGCTTCCGGCACTGCCTGGCGATTTGCCTGACCCCGCGACCGGACGGGCAGACACATCTTCGGGACGGGCAGACCGCTTACAGATGCCTATCCAGCCCGCATGGGGATGACATTTCCGGTTTCCCGGGCTGAGAGGTTCACGCCGACCCGGATCGCCTTGAGCCCCATAACATCGGGCATGTCATCCAAATCCAGAAATTCCAGGTCATTTTCCAGCGCTCCCTGGTCGGTCAAAAACCGGATGTGCTGCTGAATTTGTGTTTCTTCTGCTGGATTGGCATACACCACGGCGATTCGCCCCGGCTGGGTCAGGCGTTCTCCCGTTCCTTTAACCAGCGCCTTGTCCAGGCGGGATTTGATAATCTCATGCCGGACATCATAGGCCCCGTCCACATCAAACCGCTTTTCATCATACCGGAACCGGATGGACAGCGGGGTATGATTGACCAGGATGAGGTGACAGACATCCAGGGGGATCTTCAGGTCCGGCTGGATTATTTGCGCCTGCCGGGCCATGCCGCAGGCTGCCATGATCTGCCACAGGGTCATGTTTTTGATGTGAAATTCCGACAGAATGCCGTTTTCCATCATGCTGGCGCCAATATACATCATGTAATCCACCCCGTCTGTGCGGCGCTTTTCAAAATAATGGGGAAAGCTTTCCTGTATCCGGGTATCCTCCTGCTCCAGATAGGCGGAAAGGGCTGAATTAAGGGCTGCCACACTGTCCTCATATTCTTTTTGCTTGTGGTGGATCATCCCGCTCACCGGGTCCACTGCCCGGCAATAGCGGTCGATTTTTTCAGCCAGGTGAGAAGATATCTCCTTTACGGAATCAAAGGTGCCGGCAACCTCCTGGTTGAGCAGTGAAAACACCCGGTCCTCATCACTGGAGGTCACCCCGCCTGACAGGGTATCCAGCAGTCTTTCGATCCGGCACACATATGCCTGAAGCAGTGGCCATGGACGCTGGCAGGCTGCAGAAGCCATGATATCCCGGGCCAGAGACAGCTGCCGGGTCAGGTCCTGCTGGATTCCCTGGTTCCTTGCCTTGGATGAGCCCCGGATATCGGCCTGCCCGTAAAACGGCACCACATCCTTGAAAACAATATCTTCCATTCTCGGGGAACTTTTGCCCTGGCGCAGGGCATCCAGATGGGCCATGGCCGCCTTTTCAAACCGCCATTCCACAGACGGATGCACTGCGGTGCACTGTTCTTTGATCACGGTCTGGACATGTTTGGCCAGTTCATCCTGGCCCCGCTTCAAGGCTACGGCAAACAACGGGGTGATCTGTTCCATGAGAATGGCTTCAAACGGACCGAAATCATTAGGGTTCGGGGAAAACACCTCCAGCAGTCCGATTTTGTTGCCCTGGTATGACAACGGAGACAGCAGCATGGAACGGATACCAGCGGTCAAGGCTTCCGATTCGGCAGGTATCAGGGACTGTTTTTTTGACAGATCCGCCACCCGGGATACCTTGTCACCCCGGGCCGCATTCATCCAAACCGATCCCTCAAGATCGTGCAGACAAAAGTGATGGGAATTGGAAAACAGGCAGTCCACTTTGGAATGGTGATCATTTTTGGACACCAGGATCTGGTCTCCCTTGAGTGAGGCAATGGACACCCCCAGATCCGGCCGCCGGAAAAACGACTGAAGTTGGGATTCGATCTGCTGGATGCCCCGGGAGGAAAAAATAGAATTCTCATCCACCAGGTCCCGCTCCAAGGCCGACAAAATCGCTTTTTGCGTCACTTCCCGGACCCGGATAATAACAAACCCCTTAAACTCAAATTGGAACAGATCAATGAACCGGCACAACTCTTTCATGTCGGTCAGATGATCCAGTACCCATTCCCGGTCTGTTTCGGACATAGGGCGGGGGGTCCCCACCGGGGTCAGTTCAACGAACCGGTAATCAGGGATTTCCTCATAATACCGATCCAATCCTGTTTTCTCATCTGTCAGCACCCGGGTGTGTATAGGATTGGAAAATGGACCGTCAAACCCGTAAATACGTTCCAGGACAAGACAATAGGCACTCAGAATCCGCTGGTCCATGTCAGTATCCATCTTTTCCACCAGCGAAGGTTTCAATGCATTACCGCTGTCCAGAAACAGCCGCCGAAACTCCGGAGTGGCATAAAACCCTTCAAATGAACAAGGGGTAAAGGCAGCTGTCAGGTCCCGGTCAAAGGATGCCGGGGGAACTACTGCGGTCATCAGGGTATGGAGAACATCATGATGCTGTTCCAGCACAGACATATCCACAATATCACCCTTAAGAGACGGGGGCAGGCTGTCCATGATACCGGCAAACAGACCGGCCATGTGGGAGCATCTTGGAACCAGTTCGGTTTCCCAAAAATGTATCAACGGTGCCAGGCTCAGGGTAGCGCGGGTCTGAGCACAGTCAGATCCTGTCATTTGCAAAAAATTTTCCATGGGTATCCTCCCAGGTTATCAATACGCCTAATCTTAAGCACCTGGCGCATATTGTCAACAACCCGCCGGTCAGATCAAAAGAGGTACTGTCGACTGGTTGTTGAATTTCCTGGCAGTCACATAGGCGGTAAGGGCATTTTCCAGCCCCGGGTCGATGGGGGGTTTTTCATAGGATTCCAGGCGGGGTCCCAGCAGATCAAACGCCTGTTGTTCCACCCGTTTGCCCCCGCTTTTGCGCCACCGGGAATAATCCTTGCGGTTGAACAGCCGGGTGGCGGATAAATTTCGAAATTTTTGAAAAGTGGACGGGTGAACCAGGTACTGGCCGCGGAAGAAGATCCGTAGAGCACCGGTGTGCCCGGACTGACCAGTTGTGTAAGTACCACGCCGGCCAGGATTTCCGCGTTTTCCAGGGCCAGCATTTCCGGCAGGCTCACCGGTCCGCTGACCCCTGCCAGGATCATGTTGGAGATCACCACGGGCTGGCGCCATCCGGCCATCTGAAGAATCACATCCCCTTCTTCCTTTGAAAACCGCAATGGTGACATGGTATTGGCCACAGCCACTACCACGGGTTTTTCCAGCATTTTATCCCGGCCACCGAAAATGATGCCGGCCATCTCCAGGGTATCTGCCGCTTCTTTGCCGCTGCCTGATGCCCCGAAAATGGGTTTGTCGCACAGGGTCATATAAGCCAGCATCATGTCCAGATTGGCGGTGTCCCCTGGCAGGTCCGTGGGCTGCACCATGAGATATCCGCCCATGTCCACCTGGTCCGAGGTCTGTACCAGTTTACAGCAGGTGTTGAAATCTTCAAATGTCGCAGGCCGCTGGGTGCCGTCTGTTCCGGCAATGTTGGTGGCCCCGCCCGTGGGGTTGATCACAAATCCTTCCTGGCCGATTTTTACGCTGCGGGCAGGATTTCGTGCATGAACGGTGAATGCCGGCACCGTGGTGGAAAGTGCGTTGTAGATATCGGTTTCTTCAAAATATACCCGGGTGCCATGGGTTTTGAATCCATGGGACGAAAACAACGCTGCAATGCGCTCGTGATTGAAATCAATGCCGGTGGTGCCCAAAATATTTACGGATGCCTCATGAATCCGTGTCAGATCCTGGAAGGAAAGCCGCTGCATCCTGTCGATCATACATTGTCTCCAGACAAAATTTACGCTGTTTTTTTTGTACCGGAATCCTGTTGGTTTTTGGTGAACCTGGCCCAGGCATCCCGCAACGTCACGGTGCGGTTGAACACCGGTGAGCCAGAAGTGCTGTCCTGTGCATCCAGGCAGAAATACCCCAGCCGCTCAAACTGAAACACCTCTTCGGGCCGGGCTTGTGCCAGGGCGCTTTCCAGCTTGCAGTCAAACAGGGTTTCCAATGATTGGGGATTCAGGTTCTGCGTGAAATCCTGTTCCCCTTTTTCCGGGTCTTCATCTTTGAACAACCGGTCATACATTCGGACCTGTGCAGACAGGCAGTCTTTGGCATTGACCCAGTGGATGGTACCTTTCACCTTTCTGCCGTCCGGTGCGTTGCCGCCCCGGGTTTCGGGGTCATAGGTGCAGATCAGGGCGGTGACCTGTCCCTGGTCATCCTTGATCACTTGCCTGCAGGTCACATAATAGGCGCTGCGCAGCCGCACCTCCCGCCCCGGTCCCAGACGGAAGAATTTTTTGGGGGGATCCTCCATGAAATCATCCTGCTCCACATAGATCTCTCTGGAAAAAGTGATTTCCCTGGTGCCCATTTCCGGCTTCTGGGGATGGACCATGGCGGAAAGAGTTTCGGTCTTGTCTTCCGGATAGTTTTCAATGATCAGCTTTAAGGGCCGTAAGACTGCCATGGCCCGGGAAGATTTTTCATTGAGGTCATCCCGGAGACAGGATTCCAGCAGGCCCACATCAATGCGGCTTTCTTTTTTAGACACCCCGATGGTGCCACAGAACGCCCGAATCGCCGCCGGGGTATAGCCCCGCCGGCGCATCCCCTCCAGGGTGGGCAGCCGGGGATCATCCCAGCCGGCCACATGACCCTGGTCCACCAGGAGCTGGAGCTTGCGCTTGGACAAAACAGTAAAGTTGATGTTCATACGGGCGAATTCGATCTGCTGGGGATGACAGGGAACGGACAGATTGTCCAGGTACCAGTCATACAGGGGGCGGTGGTCTTCAAATTCCAGACTGCACAAAGAGTGGGTGATCCCTTCGAGGGCATCGGATACACAATGGGTGAAATCATACATGGGATAGATGCACCATTTGTCCCCGGTTCTGGGATGGGGGGCTTTTTTGATGCGATAGATCACAGGATCCCGCAGATTGATGTTGGGGGAGGCCATGTCGATTTTCGCACGCAGGGTGTGGATACCTTCTTCAAATTCTCCCTGTTTCATGCGCCGGAAAAGGTCCAGATTCTCGGCTGCGGACCGGTCCCGGAACGGGCTGTTTTTCCCCGGTTCTGTCAGGGTGCCCCGGTATGCCCGGATCTCTTCCGCCGGCAGGCTGCACACATAGGCCAGGCCCTTTTCAATGAGTTCTTCGGCAAATGCATACAGCCGGTCAAAATAATCCGAGGCAAACAATGCGTTGCCGTAATCAAATCCCAGCCAGTGCACCGTGGATTCAATGGAATCGATATAGATCTGTTTTTCTTTGGCCGGATTGGAATCATCAAACCGCAGGTTGCAGTGACCGGCAAATTTTTTGGCCAAGTTGAAATTCAGGCAGATGGATTTGGCATGGCCGATGTGCAGATATCCGTTGGGTTCCGGCGGAAACCGGGTAGCCACCTTGCCGT
>JAIVHE010000101.1 GCA_020201255.1 Desulfobacteraceae bacterium | reverse complement strand
CGAGACCCTTCGACTGCGGGATGTGGCCAACGTGGTGCCGGCAATGGGACCGGTGGAGATTATCAGAGAGGACCAGACCAGGCAGGTGACAGTGGAAGCCGATATGAGCGGCGGAGATCTGGCCGGCGCGGTCAGCCGGGTTCGCAGTTCACTGGCCGGCATGGACCGGCCCGCAGGCTATGAATTCAACTTCGGCGGGCGGGCTGAGTTGATGTCCGATATGACGGATACATTGCTGGCCGTCCTGGTTTTTGCCTTGTTTTTCTCATTTATAATACTCACCGTTCAGTTCAACAGCGTGAAGCTGCCGGCCATGATCCTGAGTTGCGTTCCCGTTTGCCTCGCAGGTGCGATTTATCTTCTCTACTTGAGCGGAATGTTCCTGGGCGCGACGGTCATCATCGGCTTGTTGGTGGTTATCGCGGTCACCGTCAACGATGGTGTGCTGCTGCTGACCTTTGCAGGGGAGATCCAGGAGAAACAAGGGGTGGGGAGATTTGAATCTATTGTGCAGGCGGCAAAGATCCGGCTCCGCCCGCGCGTGATGACCACCACCACGTCCATGATGGGGTTTTTGCCGCTGGCGCTCAACCTGGGTGAAGGCGGCGCCATGCTCCAGCCCATGGCCGTGGCCGCCATCGGCGGACTTGGGATGGAAATGCTGGTGGCCCTGTTTCTGATGCCCTGCCTGTACGTTTTCACTGCCAGACACCAGTCCAAAACATAAAGTACCAACTGCAAACATTTCACAGTAAGGAGTGAATTATTTATCCTGGAATGTGATTGAATAAATATGGTTTTTGAGTTCAGTCTGAAAGTTCTGTCGGCAACTGCAGACTGGTTCCTGTGCATCCAGATTCTTGAGATTCTCCGGGCATTTGTTACATGTATCTATTTCTTTGAGAAGCCGCCGAATGTGATCCGGATCCCGGTTTTTCTGGATTTGCCTGAGGATGTCGTCAATATCTTTTTTGGTGCACATGGTCTCACCTCATGAAAAAAAAATCACAGTATATGAAAGGGTTATTTGTTCAATACCCGAAAAACGCAAGCACATATTTGCCTGCTGTCAGAACCATGATGCCGGCCAACAACCATTTGATGGCCCTGGCCGGGACAAATTTCTGGCACCTGGCTCCCAGGTACATGCCTGCCATGCCGCCGATGCCGAAAAGAATGCCTAAAAGCCAGTCCGGTGCCACGGAAAGATGGGGATAAAACGGGGCAATGACCTGATAAAAGGCAACCCCGGCAATGGATGTAACAAAGGTTCCCATCAGGGCCGCCCCTGCCACGATATACACCGGAAGCCTGAAAAACGTGACAAAAAACGGCGCAATGATGGCACCGCCGCCGATGCCGTAAATCCCGCCGATGATGCCCACAATGAAGCTGAGAAAAAAGATACCCGGAAAAGACACATCAAAGGATTCATCATAAAACGTGAATCCCAGCCGCCGAAGATTAAAATGTGTCACGGTTGAGGTTGCATTGGACTGACCCCTGGAAAACCCTTTTTGTGCGGTATTTGGCCGGGCGGTTTTCATCATCTTCTGAAACCGCTTTTCACTGTTGTTTTTGCTCTTATTTCCGTTGCCTTGCTTGAGAACATCGCGTATCATTTTAACCCCGATATACAGCAGTACCCCAGCGGCAAACAGCTTGAACATTCTGGGATCCGGCAGCCAGTTTACCCGGACAATGGCCCCGATGAACACCCCGGGAAGTGTGCCCAGAACAACGATCCAGGTCAGAGGCCACACCATCCGACCCTCGTGCCAGTACCGGTATACCCCGCTGGGAATGGCCACGATGTTGAACAACTGGTTGGTGGCACTGACCGATGGATGGGTGTATCCCAGAAACGACATCTGAAACGGCAGCAGCAGAAACGCACCGGACACACCACCCATGGAGGTGAAAAACGACACCCCAAATGCCACCAACGGCGGCACCCAGACGGCAACTTCTATGTCTGCGGTGGAAAAATACATATCGATTTCTCCAAAAAACGGATTTAAAATCACGTAAAATTTTTATTCGTGATAGTAACAACCATTGACAAGGAACGTCAAGTATTTTATTGAATGATCCCATAAAATAACTGCAACCCACTGAAAACATGGAAAACAGATATGGCAGATCAAAACAACCCCTTACAGGATCAGGATTTTTCCCAGCCGGATGGAAAAGATCACAGCCGGATCATTTCCATTGCCGACGCAGATACGTGTCTGGACACGGGCCGGCTCAATCAGCTGGAAAAGTCCTTTCGAAAATGGGCAACCGACTCACCCCGGGCGGATGTGCGGTTTTCCCGCCACCGCATTCTGATCACGTCTCGGAGACCCTGTGCCATGAGATCCTGGAACTGATCCATACGCCGCTGTTCCAGAAAAAACAGGGCCGGATGGCTGACCTGGATCCCGGATTTGTGCGCCGCAAATTCTATGAACGGGCCGCTGCCTGCGGATTTGCCAAGGAACTGGGCGGCCCGGAAGCCATCCGCAGGGCCAGGGCAATCGAATTGATGCAGGGCAATCTACCGCTGCCTGTGGTCCAGAAAATCCTGGGGCAAACATCACCCGGCCTGACATCATCCTATGTCACATTTTCAGAATCTGAGATTCAAGACATTGCCCGGCGCTTCATGGAAAAGGAATCCGGCCGGAAAACCAGTGCCAGGAACGCTTTTTTCTGTAAAGTCACGGACATTGTCACAGGGGACATACAGACACGGGTGGATATGATCACCATGGACGGCCATCCGGTCGTGACAGTGATCACCAATGACAGTGTGCACCGGCTGGGGCTGGTGCCCCGCAAATGGATCATCGCCGAGGTCAAGGCCCCCATGGTGATGCTTCAGGACGGGGCAGATGCTTTCAGCGGCAGTGCGGAAAACCGGTTCAAAGGGACCGTAACCCGGATCACCCGGGGAAAAATCAATACAGAATGCATCGTCAGGGTATCGGACACTACACACATTTGCGCGGTGATGTCTTCGGCCGGCACCTGGCTGTCCGGTGTCAACCCGGGCGATGTCGTGCGGGCGGTTTTTTCCTGTTTTTCCGTGGTGCTTCATATAGATTGATCTTGTCAAAGTACACAGCCGGTCTTTTATGTCAGGCTTTTTGCTTTTAAGGCTTCTGTAGGGGGATATCCCATTTTTTCATGAATTTCCACACCAGGGTCCGGCTTTTACCAATGCACATTTCCACTTCTGCCTTGTTCCACTGGTATTGTGTCACCAGTTCAAGCAACGCTTCTCTGGTAATATTTTTTTGGGATAGAGCCGCTGGTGCCGGGTGTGTAACGGCTACACCTGCATGTTTGGCAGCATCCTGGAGTTCCGTAGGCAGATCGGTTTGGTCAATATAATCGGTCCTGCAGACCACAAAGGCATGCTCAATGGCATTTTCCAGCTCCTGGACATTCCCGTGTCACACATGGGAAATGAGGATTTTCTTGGCCTCAAAGGAAGCGCCTTTGCTGCGTTTGTTTTTCCGGTTGGCGGCTTTTTTTTATTATGAGCCAGATTCCGAGTTTTAAATCCTGTGTAAAATGTTCTCTGGAAATCGGGCGTTTCGTCCATTATTGTGGGAACAGAAATGCATTTTCTGCCCCCACAATTTTTTATTTCAGTAGTTGTTTTTAGAAAAGTTTTAGGCATACCAAACAGTCAGCATAACTTGCCCGATACTGAATTCTCCCAAACCTCAATGATATTAAAGGTATCTGCAAAAATCCACTCGATATTATATTTCATAATTTCCCCCGGAAGTCCATACATAAAAATGAAAATCTGGCACAGGGTGTGACATTTGGTGTGAAAATGCCCGGAGGATGTGTCAGGATAATTGTCGCATGATTGACATCCTCCCCTCCCTAAAGAGAAGGGGATTCCTGCACCCCTAAACGGAGCAGAGGATTGGTACTTGATTGCTCGTTCCCACTGGTTCCTGGTTCAACGGGCGGCTAACGCCATCCCTCCGCAGGCTTAAGACGACATGCCCTGCCGCCTCTAAAACACCTATCCCCCGGGCTTTGATGTTGATTGCACCCACATAGTCGGCATTTGCCGTGTAGTTACATTCAACGCATTTGAACAAAGCCTGGATCTTTCTGTTTTCAGCACAAACATGGCCGCAGGCCGGACAGGTCCGGGACGTATTCTTCGGGTCCACCAGGATCAGCTTTCCCCCCGACCATTCCTGTTTGTATCCAACCATTCGAAGGAAAGCGCTCCAGCCTTGATCCAGGATTGATTTGTTCAATCCGGATTTGGCTTTTACGTTCTTCCCGGGGTTTTCCACATCACCCCTGGCTGATGCAGACATATTCTTTATCCTCAATTCTTCTGCTACGATCACAGCGTGGTTTTTGCTCATGATCGTGGAGAGCTTTTGAAGGAAATCGTTTCTGGCATCTGCTATTTTGATATGGAGTCTGGATACAATCTGTTTCTGTTTTTTCCAGTTATTGGAAAACTTCTGTTTCCGGGACAGGTCTTTCTGTGCCCGGGCCAGTTTATTTTCCAGCTTTTTAAAACTGTTCAAAGGCTCAACGTATTCACCGTCGGATCCGGTCAGGAACCGGACCACACCCATATCAATCCCGACAATATCATCGTACGGGTTGAACACCGGGCGCTCCGGTACGGGGATATCCTGCTCGGTCTGAACAGACACAAACCAGTGTGGCCCTCTCCTGGAAACGGTTACGTTCTTAGGGGTTCCCTGGATCTGCCGGCTTTGGAAAAAACGAACCCAACCAATCTTGGGCAAAAAAATCCTGCTGCCTTCGATCTTGAACCCCTGTGGATAGCGGAATGAATCAATGCATTTGAACTTTTTTTTGAACACAGGAAACCGTTTATCCGGCTGTTTCTTGTCAAAAGCATCTTTTAACGCACGGTCCAGGGCCTGTAACGTTTGCTGCAAAGTCTGGGACGGAGCCGCTTTTAAAAAAGAAGTGTCATCATCTTTTTTCCAGTTGACCAGGCATCCGGCCAGGTGGTTATACGACAGCACCTTCCTGGTTTTATCCAGGGAATCTTTCTGCAAGGCCAGGGCTTTATTCCAGACAAAACGGTTGCATCCGGAAAATTGAAACAGTAACGGTTCAATGTCCGAATTGGCCTTCTGTTATAGTCAAGGCATTATGAAGAAAAATCCTGATATCAGAACCGGTAGACATTGTGTATTTAACATGCACGTTCATTTGGTGTTTGTCCCTAAATTTCGGAAGGATGTTTTTGACGAAAAGGCCCTTGATGCCCTGGAAAAAATCTTCATCCATGTCCTTGATCAGTTTGAGGCTGATTTGGCTGAATTCAACGGTGAAAGCGATCATGTCCATTTGCTGGTGAATTATCCCCCCAAAACAACCGTTTCTAAAATGGTGAATAGCCTGAAGGGCGTTTCATCCCGCAAATTGAGACAACAGATACCGCATCTGAAAAAGATGTATTGGAAAGGGGTACTTTGGTCCCCGTCCTATTTTGCCAGTTCATGCGGCGGGACGCCGTTGGACGCGATCAAGCAGTATATTGAAAAACAACAAAGACCGGCCTAACGGCCGGGCGCCTTATATCCCCGACCTGAAGGAAGGGGTTTTACGGCGCTTTGGATAAAAAAACATTCCGCAGCCTGTTCCAGGTTGCGGAAAACGAATTTGCCCTGGATGAGATATAGTGGAACCGGAAAAACTGGCCAGCCTCATCATTTGGGACAAAGATCTGTTTCATCTGGAGGCTTGTCCCCTGTTGGTAATGGCGGAAGGCGATATTATCCGGGACCGGCGGTGAGATTATTGCCCCTGAATATACACAAAGGCAGTCTGGATACTCCAGACTGCCTTTGTGATGTAGAGGTTATCGTATTTTTTTTTACACCACGGTTTCCGTAAAGGTTACCATGCCTGCAATCCGGTCTTCGGGTGCCAGGCGGGTGAGTTTCACCATTTCAAAGCCAATAACTTTGATAAACACATTTCCTGCATCATCGGTCAGGGTGAGGTCATAGGTGTTGGTTTCCTTTCCTGATACTTTTTTCTGTGTAATGCACAGATAATCAACATGTTTGTCCACCGGCGCAAAAAAAGTCATGGACGCGATGCGAAAGGGCAGCACCGTGCGGGAAGTGGTGAGAAATTCCAACAGCCCGCCGGTCTG
>JAIVHE010000100.1 GCA_020201255.1 Desulfobacteraceae bacterium | reverse complement strand
ATTGCAACACCATCTGTGCAGATATAGAAGATGCCCGGATGCTGCTGGAAATGGCCCTGGAAGAAAAAGATCGGGAAGCGGAAGCTGACGTTGGCCGGCAACTGGCAGACATAGAAAAAAAAATCAAACAATTTTCCCTGGACATCACCCTGGACCATGAAGATGATGCCAGAGATGCCCTGGTGTCCATCAATGCCGGGGCCGGCGGTACCGATTCCCAGGACTGGGCGGAAATGCTGTTTCGCATGTATACCCGATGGATCGATAAAAAAAGATATACACTGACCCTCATAGATTTTCAGCCCGGGGATGAAGCCGGTATTAAAGGGGTCACGTTCAAGGTGGCGGGCAAAAACTGCTTCGGGTTCATGAAGGTGGAATCCGGGGTTCACCGCCTGGTGCGCATATCCCCTTTCAATGCCAACGGCAAGCGCCACACCTCCTTTGCCTCGGTGTTTGTGTATCCGGACATCAAAGATGACATCCATATCGATATTGATGAAAAAGATCTTCGCATCGATGTGTTCCGGGCCTCGGGAGCAGGGGGCCAGCATGTGAACAAGACCAGTTCTGCGGTGCGCATCACCCACCTGCCCACCGGCACAGTGGTTCAGTGTCAGCAAGAACCCTCCCAGCACAGGAACAAAGAAATCGCCATGAAGGTTCTTAAATCACGGCTGTACCAGCTGGAAAAACAAAAACAAGACGATAAAATGCAGTCTCTGCACGACGGCAAGGATGACATTGCCTGGGGCAGCCAGATCCGTTCCTATGTGCTGCATCCCTACCGCATGGTCAAAGACCACCGGACTGATCAGGAAATCGGGGATGTGGACCGGGTACTGGACGGTGATCTGGACGGCCTTATCGAAGGGGTGCTGTTGTCCTGATCATGGATCCGTTGCAGGTCATTGAAAAATTTTATCCGCCGGGATCTAACGTCCATGCCATCCTGGTGGACCACAGCCAGCAGGTGGCCGAAAAAAGGAGGAAAAAATCATCTGCTGTGCGGACAAATTTTTTTCCAAAACAGCGGCAAAGCGTCACTGGCCACGCACAGTCCCTGATATCATTGCAGAACTTGGTACCATAGATATGGAACACGCCCACAGGTTTACCCGGTGGGCTGCGGCCTTACAATTGTGATCAATGTACTACAGAATCTGTTTTAAAAAGAGCTTGGTCCTGTCATGGCTGGGGTTTTGATAAAATTTTTCAGGGGTGCCTTCTTCGACAATCATGCCCTCGTCCATGAAAATAACCCGATCGGCCACTTCCCGGGCAAATCCCATTTCATGGGTGACACACACCATGGTCATGCCTTCTTTGGCCAACGTTTTCATGACTTCCAGCACCTCGCCGATCATTTCCGGATCCAGAGCCGAGGTGGGCTCATCAAACAGCATGATCTTGGGATCCATTGCCAGGGCCCTGGCAATGGCCACCCGCTGCTGCTGACCCCCGGACAGATTGGAAGGCCATGCCTTTGCCTTGGCGGCAATGCCGACTTTTTCCAGCAGCATCATGGTTTTTTCCTCCCGCTCTTTTTTATGCCGTTTTCTCACCAATTTCTGGGCCAGGGTGACATTGCCGTGCACCGTTAAATGGGGATACAGATTAAAGGACTGGAACACCATGCCCATTTCCGCTCTGACTGTATTGATATCGGTCTTGGGATCAAAAATATCCACCCCGTCCACCAGAATCTGCCCGTGTTCCGCTGTTTCCAGACGGTTCAGACACCGCAGAAACGTACTTTTCCCGGAACCGGAAGGACCGATGACCACCACCACTTCCCCTGCCTCGATTTTATTGGAAACATCCACAAGGGCCTTGACCTCATGGGGAACATAAAATGTCTTGTAGATATGGTTGACTTCTATCATTTGGTGGCTGTCCTCCTTTCCAGATACTGAACACACATGGAAAGCGTAAACGTCATGAGCAGATAAAGAATGGCACACAAGATCCACAATTCAAAGGTTTGCAGACTAGTGGTAATGCCCTCGCGGGTGGCTTTGGTCAATTCCCTGACGGAAATCATGCCCAGCAGGGAGGAATCCTTGATCAGGTTGATGAACTGGCCTGCCAGGGGCGGCAGAATGGTTTTCAATGCCTGGGGAAGAATGATATAGAACATGCACTGAAAATAGTTCATGCCCGAAGACCTGGCAGCCTCCACCTGGCCCGGGTGAATGGATTCGATGCCGGCCCGCACAATCTCCACCACATACGCCCCGGTGAAAACCGATAATGCCATGATGCCGTACCATTCCGGAGGAAGCTTGGAAATTCCGTTCATCACCAGAATATTATTCATGGTGGTTCCCAGCACAAAATAAAAAATCATGATCTGCACCAGCAGCGGAGACCCCCTGATAACCTCTACATAGGAGATGGCCGACCATTTGAGCACCGGGGTATCCGAGACCCTTGCCACACCTCCGATGATGCCCAGCAAAATCCCGAAAATAGTGGAGAGGAACGAAATTTTCAAGGTCACCCACAACCCTTTGGCCAGGATACCGGGCTGCCACCCACCTTCATAGCTGGCAATGACATCACCGGGGGACACCATATCCCCTTCCACCCAGTTAAAGGAATCCTTGGGAACCGTATAGGTCCTGTCTCCGGCATCAGTGGTGACCAGAATATCCACTTTGTCTTTATTGGCGGCAATGGTATCGATTTCCCCATACCCTTCCGCATACAGGGTGATGGCCTGCTGGTATATGAAATATTTGGGGACCTTGAACCAGCGCCACTGATAATCCACGGCCACTGTGGCATAATACACAGAGCCGATGACCAGAAACAAAAGGGCAACATAACCGCAGACCGAAAACACATAGGCTATGGGATTGCTCAGCCGTTTGATGTTGGATATGTTCTGTTCCATATATAACCCTTATAAAAACAGGCCGACAGAAAAAACATTCTGTCGGCCCTGATTCATGTAAAAATTGCTGATCCTGACAAGATTGTGGCAGATATCATTAATTTTGAAGATCTTTCTGCCATTCGTCTGATTTGATCCACTTGTCATAGGATTGCTGCCATCTGCCGTCATTTTTATACTGGCGGATGAAGTTGTTCAAAAAATTGAGAAAGTCGGGATCCCCTTTTCTGACAGCAATGGCCAGGGGTTCAAAAGTAAAGGGGTCGGTCAGGGAAATGGTTTTGCCCTCGCCGTGCTGGGCCTGCATGATCTCAATGAGGGGCAGATCATATACAGTAGCATCGGCATTGCCCTGAATCACTTCCATGACAGCTTCGGTTTCCACCTCAAAGCTTTTGTAGGTGGCCCTGGGGATCATTCTTTTCACCGCCTGTTCACCGGTGGTGCCCAGTTTGGATGTAATGGTGTATTTGGGATCATTCAGGTCTTTGTAGGACTTGACAACCCCTTCATGTTTTTTGTTGAGCAGAATGGCCTGACCTACAACAATGTAGGGATCGGTAAAGTTGACCGCCAGGTTTCTTTCCTGGGTGCAGGTCATACCGGAGATGATGATATCGAATTTGTCCGTGAGCAATGAAGGGATAATGCCGTCCCATGCAGTGTTCACCGGCTCATACTCGACACCCATGGCTTTGGCCAGCTGTTTTCCCATGTCAATGTCGAACCCGATGTACTGACCCTTGGTGTTGGTCATTTCAAAGGGAAGGTAACCCGATTCAAATCCCACGCGGATTTTCCCCGCCTTAACAATGGATTCAAGGGTTGATTTTTTGGCCAGCTCAATGTCGGCACTGAACGCGGGTGCAGATACCAGAACAAAAGCCAGGGCAAACAAGGATACGAATAATTTTTTCATCTTTTTCCTCCTGAACGTTAAAGGTTTGACTTTTTTGCATCTTTGAGAATGAAGATTGCCGTCAAGTCATGGTAATGGTTCTATACACTTGTGTAAAGTCAAGATCAATACTTAGCATAACCAGAATAAATGGCAAGCAATTTTTTGCCCTGCTTGATCTTTGGAAGCATCTGTCATATCATGATTTATTTTTACGCAATGATCATTATTCTCAAGCAATGCACTGTTGCATAATACAGCAATATGGAACCTATGAACAACATGTATTCCCCTGTCCGGACACATGGCCGCAAAATTCTGGCAGTATCGGATTTTACCGATAAAACGTTGGTCCGACAGGTGGAAACCAAATCCCTGGAGCCGGTGGATTTCATCATATCCTGCGGGGATCTTGATCCGGAATATCTTTCTTTTCTGCGGGACCGGTTGGACAGGCCCCTTTTTTATGTCAAAGGCAACCATGATATCCGCTATACGCCCACCAATCCCATCGGGTGTGAAAACATTCACCGGCGCATTATTTCAGTGGGATCCCTGAACATCCTGGGCCTGGAAGGATCCATGTGGTACAACGGGGGTGCCAATCAATACACCGAAGCCATGATGAAAAAGCATCTTCTGGGCCTCTGGTTTCCCCTGTGGCGCAAAAAACGGATTCATCTGGTGGTCACCCATGCTCCGCCCAGGCATATCCATGACAAAGAAGATGTATGTCACAGGGGGTTTGAATGCTTTGCCGCATTGATCAGAAAACGACAGCCCGACTATTTTATCCATGGCCATGTGCACAAAGATTTTGAAACCTGTGCTGACAGAATCACACGGGTCAACAACACCCGGGTTGTCAATACCTGCGGATATACCCTCATAGAGGTGTACACATGAAAAATATATTCAAACGCCTGTTTTCATCACAACCCGCCCCCTCCGTGGACGACCACATCCCTTCGTTTAACGAACAGCAGGCCAAAGAAGAAGATGTGCAGTTCATTGACCATGGTATCCAGA
>JAIVHE010000099.1 GCA_020201255.1 Desulfobacteraceae bacterium | reverse complement strand
AAATAGTTGAGTTCGGTGTGGGGCAAAAACAATGCCCCCATGTAATGGTCCATGTAGGACGGGGTGGAGGCCAGTTCAAAATTGGTCATCATGTTCACCACCCGGGTCACATCCTTGCGCAGGGAATTGGTCAAGCAGTTGATGCGGCATCCCAGCAGGGACCCGTTGCCCAGGTAGGTGACCTTTTCCGGTGCAATCTCCGGCAGCAGGCCGATGGTGATGGCCGATGCCAGGTCCACATAGGAACCGAACCCGCCGGCCAGGATGATCCGTTCAATATCCCCCACCTTGAGCCCGATCTCATCCAGCAGGGTCAGGGCTGCGGAATACATGGCCCCTTTGGCACGGATCAGGTTGTCCAGGTCCGGTTCGGTAATGGTGATGTCCCGGTCGATCTGGGTGTCTTTCTCATACACCAGGACATACTCCCAGATGTCATCGGTCTGCCGGATTCTGGGGGTGTCAAGTTCCTGGTTGAATTTGCCCCGGGAATCGATGATCCCGGTTTCCAGCATCCGGGCCGCCAGGGTGATGAGCCCGGATCCGCAGATCCCCCTGGCCTTTTTACTGCCCACGGTAATGATCATGGGTTCATAGGTAGCAGGGTTGATGGACACATCCTCGATGGCGCCTTTGGCTGCCCGCATACCGAACTTCACCCCGCCTCCTTCAAAGGCCGGGCCGGCAGATGCCGCCGTACACATGATCCATTCCTGGTGCCCGATGGCAATCTCCGCATTGGTGCCGATATCCATATACAGGGTCAGTTCAGGAGACCGGTACATGCCTGATGCCATGATTCCGGATATGATATCTCCCCCCACATAGGAGGATACCCCGGGATACACCAGGGCTGTGGCATGGTCTATCAGATCCAGTCCGATCTCTGCGGCATGGAACGGGGGATAGAGAATAGCAGCCGGCACATAGGGATCTCTTCTGATATAACTGGGGTTGATCTCCAGCAACAGCTGGGTCATGGTGGAATTGCCGGCCAGGGTAATGGTGGATATTTCATGCTTTTGGATTCCGGCCTTTTTGACAATACTGTTGATGATGGTGTTGATGGTTTCCACCACTTTTTTGTGCAGAGTTGCCAGGCCGTCCCCTTTTTCGGCATACATGATCCGGGAAATCACATCCTCGCCATAGCTGATCTGGGCATTGAATTCCCCCTGCTGGGCCAGCACCTCTCCGGTATGCAGATCCAGAACCTGACCAAACACCGTGGTGGTACCCACATCCACGGCAATGGCAAAGTTTCTGTCCGTGGTATCCCCGGCTTCGATATTCACGATCTCATTCTTGCCGTCTTCCCGCACCGGCCGCAAAATGGTGGCGGTCACCTTGAAATTCTCCTGCCGGATGATATCCGGCACCCGGCGGATCAGGCCCAGGTCGATGGTGAGCCGGTGTTCGTCATGATGAATCCGCAGATGGTTCATGATCCGTGCCACATCTGCCAGGTTGTCCCCCTCCACAGCCGGATCCATTTCCAGGTATATCTTTTCCATGGGCGGTATGAACAGCCCGTCCTGTTTGATGTCCTCCAGGTCGACGGACATGGCCCGGGCCGTATGCCGGTCCATGGTCTGGGTCAGACGGCTGGTTTCCACTTCAGACTCCACGGGAATGCGCACCGTGAGATCAGAATTCACCGTGGCCAGGCAGGCCAGGCGGAATCCTTTTTCCCTGTCTGTATCGGACAGCTGCTCGGAAACCCCGCCACCAACCTCGCCGGATTCGATCTTCACCCGGCATTTGCCGCACACGCCGGCGCCGCCGCAGGAAGCATTGATGTGAACCCCTGCTTCCATAGCAGCCCGGATCAGGTTTTCACCATCGGCAACTGTTATCTTTATATTATAGGGTTCAAATTGAACGGTATGGGTCATAACAAAATCCTCCTTGAAAAAATATATCTACATGTAAGAAAAAGCACAAAAAAACAGCCGCCAGTCTGTTCATATAAGGATAATATGTAAATTAAGGATATGTGAATGAATGATTCATCAAAAGGGGATACCAATGAAATCAGTTGACGAATCTAAATTACGGGAAATATTCGGTGAGAACAACGTCAAAACAGACCCGTCAGACCTTTATGCCTTCGGGTCTGATTCCTCGGTCCACCATGCCATGCCGTGGGCAGTTGTCAGACCGGATAACACAGAACAGGTGCAAAAATTAATGGTTTATGCCAACGAGGCACTCATCCCGGTGATTCCCAGGGGAGGCGGATCAGGCATGTGCGGCCAGACGGTTCCCATTTATGGGGGTATTATGCTGGACATGAAACACATGAACCGGATTCTGGAAATCAACCTGCCCGATGTATACTGCCGGGTGGAACCCGGCGTGGTGGATGATGACCTGAACCTGGCCCTCAAACCCCATGGCATGTTTTATCCCCCCACCCCGGCATCTTCGCGCATCGCCACCATCGGCGGGGAGATTGCCAACAACGCCTCCGGGGTGAGATCGGTCAAATACGGTGCCACAAGGGATGCGGTCCTGGGCATGAAAGTGGTGATGCCCAACGGCGACCTTGTGACCCTCGGAGCCCATACCCGGGTGGAGGCCTCGGGGTATCAGCTGCACAAACTCATGGTGGGATCTGAAGGCACCTTAGGCATTGTGGTGGAAGCCACCCTCAATTTTGTGCCCATACCGGAATACCGGTGCATGGGCATTGCCAATTTTGACCACCTGTCCCATGCCGGGGCCGCCATCGGCGCCATCATGTCATCAGGGGCCACCCCGTCCATGCTGGAGCTGGTGGATTCCGTGGCCATCAAGGCGGTGAACAAGACCATGAACTTTTGAAGCGGACGGCATGGTCAAGGAAGCGGTGGATTATGAGATCAACAAGATGAAAGAGATCTGCACAAAAAACCACGGCAGCGATATCACGACCAGTTATGACCCCAAGGAGCGGGCCAAAATTTTCATGGGCCGCAAAAAACTGTTTCCGGCCCTGTCCAAATATGATGACAACCTGTCTTCCACCTCCCTGGCCGATGATATGGCCGTGCCCTATTCCAAAATGGCGGAAATGGCCGGCAAAATCCATGAAGTGGCCGAGAAAAACAATATCATCATGACGGCCTACGGCCATTGCGGCTCCGGGTGCATGCACACCAAAATCCTCATGGATACCAACCGTGAAGACCAGTGGGCATCGGCCAAAAAAGCCATTACGGAGATCTATGAATATGTCCGGTCTGTCCACGGCACCACCTCTGCGGAACACGGCATCGGTCTGTCCAAGGCAGAGTCCTTTAAAGTGGAAAAAGCCGATTCCCTCAAACTGCTGCAGACCATCAAACAGGCATTGGATCCCAACAACATCCTGAATCCGGGCAAACTCATGCAGGCCCCTGAGGACTGGGTCACGGCAACCGGTCTGAGATATGCCGTGCACAACTGATGCATCCCGGAAAAACTGCTGTGACTGAGTCACAAAGATGAATTAATCTACATTTTACGAGGTTATGACATATGGAAACAAAAGAAAAAACCCGGTTCAAACATCTGGAAAAATGGGAATCAACCCTGTCTGCCTGTATCAGGTGCGGCTATTGTTTTGAGCATTGCCCCATGTTTAAATATACCGGCTGGGAGTCAGATGCCCCCAGAGCAAAAATCATCACCGCCTTCGGTCTGCTGTCCGGTGAGCTGGAACCTACCGAAATGGCGGCGGACAAGATTTTCAACTGCTTTTACTGCAAGCGGTGTGAAGCTGCCTGCTCTTCCGGGGTTACCCTGACCGAAGTGTTCACCGATGCCAAAAAAGACTTAGTGGAAATGGGGCTCCGGGGTCCCGGCACCACCTCGGTGACCTATCTGAACTGTGCCCGGTGTCTGGCCTGTGTGAAGGCATGTCCCCACGAAGCCCGGTTTCATGGAGAAGACGGCATTGAAACTGATCCGGTAAAATGCCAGGCCTGCGGCATCTGCGTGGAAGTCTGCCCGGCCGGCGCCGCCAAAATAGAACATAATTTCGGCACCGGCAGAGAGGATCTGATCACCGAATCCACCCAATTTTTAAGCACCCATGCATCTGCCAAAGCCATTGTGTTTGCCTGCAACTGGTCCTATTATCCGGATATGCAGGCATCCCGGCTTCCGGAGTCGGAAACCCATGACAAAGATTATGAGATCTATGTGAACATGTGTGCCGGCCGCCTGGAATCCCAGCTGCTCATGGCCCCGTTTTTACACAAGGCCTGGGGCGTGCTGGTGGCCGCCTGCCCGGAAGATGAGTGCCAGCACAAAAACGGCAACACCCGGGCAAAAAAACTGATTCAAGGCCTTCAATCCACACTGGAACGGGTGAATATTGATCCTGCCCGCCTCCAGGTGGTGGAAATCCCGGCCGGGGACAAGACCCTGTTCCAGGCGGAAATTGACACATTTATCGACCGGCTCAACGCCATGGGCCCTATCCGCTGACAGTTTTTGATACAAGGACGACCTTACCATGAAAATTTGCGTGCCCTATGGAAAAGACGGTACCATGACCGCAGAACTGGATGACAGCATCCAGCCCGAATTTCTGGAAGCCAATGATGTGACCATAGCAGACCAGGACCAGGTCATTGCCCAATCCGTGGCCCATCCTGTCAACAGCAAGTCCTTTGACCTGTTCTTGAAGGATGCAGAAAACGTATTGGTCATTGTCAATGATGCAACCCGTCCCACCCCCACTGCAAAGGTACTGGATGCGATCTTTGATGATCTGTCCAAAACCAATTACCGGTTCATCATTGCCACCGGGGTCCACCGGGGGCCGTCCGAAGAAGAGTTTCTCCAGATTTTCGGGGAGTGGTACCCCAAAATCAAGGACCGGATCATTGTCCATGACGCCAGAAAAGAAGAGGACATGGTGTTTTTGGGCGATTCCTCCAACGGTACCCCCATGTATGTGAACAAGGCCGGGGTGGAAGCGGACAAAATCATCATCATCTCATCGGTGGAGCCCCACTATTTTGCCGGGTATACCGGGGGCAGAAAATCTTTCCTGCCGGGGATCGCCGGATACAAAACCGTGGAAAAAAACCACAAACTGGCCCTGGTGCCCGAAGCATGTGCCCTGGCTCTTTCCGGCAACCCGGTGCATGAAGACATGATGGATGCCATCAAGACCGTAAAACAGGAAATTTTTTCCATCATGACGGTCCTGGACAAGCACCACCAGGTCTATGCCGCCTGCTCCGGCCATATCCATGACTCGTTCTACGCGGCCATCGACCGGGCCAACGAGGTGTTCTGCGCACCGCTGAATGAAAAGGCAGACATCGTGGTGTCGGTGGTGAAGTTTCCCCAGGATATCGACCTGTACCAGGCCCAGAAAGGCATTGACAATGCCAAACTGGCATTGAAGAAGAACGGCATCCTGATCCTGGTGGCCAAATGCCGGTGCGGCATCGGCGGCAAAGCCTTTGCCGATCTGCTGGGGTCCTGCGACAGCCCCGGGGCAGCCCTGGAGAAAATCGAGCAGGGCTATGTACTGGGGTACCACAAGGCCGCAAAAATGGCGGAAATAGGCCTGTGGGCGCAGATGTGGGCAGTTACCGACGTGGATCCGGAAGTGATCTCACCGCTGTTCATCACCCCGTTCTCCAACCTGCAGACCGCCCTGGACCAGGCCCTGGAAAAGAAAGGAAAAGATGCCAGGGTTTTGTTTCTCATGGACGGCGGCCTGACCGTGCCCATGGTGCGCTGAAAGAGGGTATCAACTGAAAGATTCTTTGATCCTTCATGAGCTTCGTGCCCTTCGCGGTGCAGTAACTCAGCCAGGCAACAGCGGTAATCATCACCAAAAGGAGTATCATGGCACAATTTGACATTATTGTTATCGGCACCGGCACCGCCGGACAGACAGCTGCCTTTGATATGGCGGCAGAAGGCTATCGTGTGGCCATTGCTGAAAACAGCGAAACACCAGGCGGGGTGTGCGCATTGCGGGGATGCCAGGCCAAAAAATGGTTTTATGAAACCATGGAAACCGTGGCACGCAGCCGCCATCTGCTGGGAAAAGGGATTACAGAACCACCCCGGTTCAGCTGGCAGCAGATACAAACCCAAAAAAGCGCATTTACTGCCAAAATACCGGAAGGCACCATATCCAGCCTGAAAGGCAGTGATATCACCTATATTCCCGGTCAGGCCCGATTCATTGATGCCCAAACCCTGCGCATCGGCGCAACCGATTATAAAACCCGTTATGTCATCATAGCCGCAGGTGCCATTCCCGGTACACTGCCCATCGATGGTGCACAGCACATGATCACCAGTGATGATTTTCTGGACCTGACCTCCCTGCCCCGGCGCATCGCCTTTATCGGCGGGGGATTCATCTCTTTTGAATTTGCCCATTTTGCAACACGTCTTGGCGGCAGCAGTGGCAACATCCACATCCTGGAAGCCAATGACAGGCCCCTGCAAAAAATGAATCCGGATATACCATTCACTTTGCATCAGGCCGGCCCCTTGCAGTGGATCTGGTTGTCAATGGAGCCGGACGAATTCCAAATATCGAACCACTTCATCTCGATGCGGCCGGTGTAACGGCCTCCAAAAAAGGCATCCCGGTAGATTCGGCCATGAGAACCTCGATTCCGGCCATCTTTGCGGTCGGGGACTGTGCCCAGACCGTCATGCTGGCCCGGGTGGCGGACATGGAGGCCCATGTCGCGGCCCGGACAATCACGGCCATGGAAAACGGCACCGACCTGCCGGCCATGGACTACACTACCGTGCCCGCAGTGCTTTTCACCTATCCCCAGCTGGGAATGGTGGGCAAGACCGAAGAGACGCTCAAACAGGAAAATATCCCCTACTGGAAAAGCCATGATACGGATCTGAGCTGGCCCACCTACCGAAGGATCGGCATGAAACATGCCGCCTACAAGATACTGGTGGATGAAAACAACTGCATCCTGGGTGCCCATTTTCTGGGAGACAACACCACCGGCCTGCTCAACACCTTTAAACAGGCCATGATTGACAAAACCCCGGTCACCAAAATTCGGGAAAACAATATCATGGCCCCTTACCCGTCCCGGGAAAGTGATATCCTCTATATGCTTGATCCGCTCATCGACTGAGCAAATGGAGGGATAAAAAAACATGAAAGCTGTTAAAACATGAAAGCTGTTAGCTGTTAGCGTTTAGCTGTTAGCTGATGACTGAGTACTGAGAACTGACGGCTGAAGGCTTTCATATAAACACGCATGCCCTGACGGGCACAACAAAGTATGAAAGCGGTTAGCCGGTGGTAACAGCAGGGGAACTTTTGTTTACTGAAAGCGAATACTTGCGTACTAATAGCTAACGGCTAACAGCTAAGGGCTAACAGCTTTCATATAAAATGGTACAAAAGGATTCTGCTACTGCTTTTTCATGGCTTCTCCGCAGCAGACCAGTTCGCCGCCACCAGCTTCCTTTACTTCCACAACGTTACCACATATTTCACATTTGTAAACTTCACCTACTGCTGGCATCATAAACCTCCTTATTAGGGTTTTTTTAAATTACGCCTGAGAAAAGTTGAACCATGGTCGCAACACCAGCGACTGATCCAAAAACGAAAAAAAGGAAACACTTGCTCAAGCCTTATTACAATTTAGGACAAATTCGGTTTTTGTCAACCCCAAAATTGCCGGCTGGCACCTTACCCCCCCTGCGGGTGTCATGAGCAGTTATTTGGCATTGGGAATAAACAGGACCTTTCCCAGCAGTTTGAATTCGGCAATCAGTTGCTGGGCCCTGGCGCTGGTAATCCAGTCTGCAAATTTCAGGGCGGTTTCGTATTTTACATTCGCGCAAAGGCCGGGATCGACGGCCATGACACTGTACTGGTTTTTTAATCCATCATCGCCCTCCACCAGAATTTTCAGTTTCGCCACACCAAACCCATCTGCCACAAATTTTTTTTCCGCCGCTGGTGCATGGACCATCAAAACATCCACATCGCAATTTTCACCCAGCTTTAATGCCTTGCCCGTCCCGGTGGCAACCCATTTCAGCACAATACCCGTATCACTGGTAAACGCTGGGGCCAGATATTCCAGAAGACCGGTATTGTCTGTACTGGTGGTGGTGGCCATCATCAGGGAAGGGGTAGATTGAGAAAACGCCGGTATCACCAGAAAACTTACAATACAGGCCGTTACGATTATTTTCACTATATTTTTCATTCATTGGCTCCTTTCCGGCCATGGTTTGTTTCATACAGCAGGTGATCTTTTTGTTCCGGTTTTCAGTCGCAGGCTGTGCCCCCTGTCGTGCAATTTTCCCCAAGGATTTCCGATACTTTCGAGGAATCTATATTTTTTGTAAATAACGGTCAATAATAATGATATATATTTACAGACAAACCAAAAACAACCAAAAGTAAGTATTAAAAAATATTTCAACCATGCACCTCCAGGGGTGGTTCAGGGCTGTACAGACAAAAAGGCTGCAACAAAAACAAGAAGATGTCTCTGTTACAGCCTTTTTTACTAACACCCATGCCCTTGCGAGCACAACAAATGATGAAAGTATAAGCAGTAGGTCATTGCTCCAGGATTACACTACTGGGACTTGATGGCTTCGGTCAACTCCGGCATGAACTCCAGGATATCTTCCACAATGCCCACATCCGCCACCTGGAAAATGGGGGCTTTGGGGTTTTTGTTCACTGCCACGATAAAGGGATTTCCCTTGACCCCGCCCAGGTGCTGAAACGACCCGGAGATACCCATGGCCATGTACACCTTGGGTTTGACGGTCTGACCGGACGTACCCACCTGGCGGGATTTTTCCAGCCACTTGGCATCCACGATGGGCCGGGAGCAGGAGACAACCGCTCCCATGGCCTCTGCCAGTTCCTGGGCCAGTTCAATGTTTTCCTCATCTTCAATCCCCCGGCCGACGGAAACCAGAACATCGGACTTGGTGATATCCACATCCCCCACTTCCGCTGCCACCACTTCCAGAAATTTTCTTTTACCAGGCAGGTCTTTTACCGCTTCAGATTTATCAGTGACCGTACCACCGGCGGAACCGGCCTCGGCGGGAGCAAAAGAACCCGGACGGATGGTGATCACTGCTCCTGCTGCTGTATCTGCTGTCACATGGGTATAGACTGCGCCGCCCAGTTCCTGGCGGATCATCTTCAGGGATGTCCCGTCAATACCTTCAAAATCAACGATGTCGGCAGCATAAGCAGCATCCATTTTCACGGACAGTCCCGGAGCCAGGTCCATGCCAAAGGTATCATGGGGGACCAGGACAATGGCATCTTTGGGCAGGACATCCTGCAAAGCCTTTCTTACCAGTTCGGCATTGGGATAGGCCAGATCGGCATGGCTGATCTTGATGACCTCTTTATAGGTGTTGGTCATCTCTTCGGCCACCGCATCCAGGTCCGCACCGGAACCTGTGACAACCGCTGTCAGGCCTGCGCCCGGATCGATCTTTTTGGCCGCTGCAGGATACTCCAATGCCACATCTTCCGCGGTGCCGTTTTTAAAGGGAATATATGCAAAAATCTGTGTCATGATCAAAGTCCTCCTTTGGCTTTCAGCTTTTCAATGAGCTTTTCAATGATCTCGTCGGTGGAGCCTTCCAGCATTTCCGCCCCGTCCCCGAGATCCGGTACAAAATAATCCACGCGTTTGATCTTTGCGCCGGCCGCTCCCACTGTGGCGGCATCAATGCCAAGATCACCGGCTCCGCTTACAGGGATTTCCACACTGGCAACCTTGCGGATACCCCGGATTCCTACATACCTGGGTTCGTTGATACCGGTCTGGATGGACAGGACACAGGGAAGCTGAATCTCGTTCATCTCCTGGTTTCCACCCTCGATTTCACGGCCCACCTTGATGGTGGTGTCATCAACGATTTCAATCTTGTTCACCAGGGATGCATAGGGATAATCCAGCATGGCGGCCAGCATACCGCCCACCTGGCCGGCGCCTTCATCTGCCTGGGCACCGGTGAGGATCAGGTCGTATTTGCCTTTTTCAATTTGTGCCTTGAGAATGGCGGCAATCCCTTTTCCGTCTGATCCCTCGAATGCATCATCACTCAAGAGCACGCCATTATTTGCACCCATAGCCATTTCCCGGCGCAGCACCTCTTCTGATTCATCATCGCCTACGGTAATAACGGTGACACTGCCGCCCGCATTGTCCACAATCTGGATGGCTTCTTCCACCGCGTAATTATCCCATTCGTTCACTGAATAGACCAGGTCGTCACGGTCAAGATCGTTGCCTGCTGAATTGAGTTCAAATTCGTTCTCAGCAGTATCCGGAACACGCTTGACACATACCAAAATCTCCATGTATTACCTCCTTTACTTGTATGGGC
>JAIVHE010000405.1 GCA_020201255.1 Desulfobacteraceae bacterium | reverse complement strand
ATACCATGAATATTTAAAAAATCCTAAAATGCACGACATTGGAAACGGAATTTCTGAATTAACCTTCAAAGCCTTGGCATAATTGAAATAATTCATAAAGAACCTGGATGATGCTGACCACTTTTCTGTTGATAATTGTTTTTTTCGGGCTGGCGCTTTCTGCCTGGCGGTTTCTTGATCACCAGGCTGATCGTGCCGCCATGCATCGGCTTATGTCTATGCAGCCAGTGCAGCCGGCACGTTTCGATCCAGGTATGACCTCTGATCTGCCGGAACCAGCCCGACGGTATTTTCTCTACACAATCAAGCCGGGCAAACCGCTTTACCGGGTGGCCAAAATCAGTATGTCAGGGCGGTTTGGAATGGGAACCAGGACCAGGCCCGGCTATCTCCAGATGACAGCAACCCAGATCCTGGCCATGCCTGCCGGTTTCATCTGGAAAATGCGGGCGCGCCGAGGTTTGATGACGATCTCCGGGTCTGACAGCGAGTGCTGGACACGGTTCTGGTTGATGGGACTGCTGCCCGTGGCACGCATGGGCGGGAACCCGGATCATATACGGTCGGCTTTTGGACGTTATGTGGCCGAGGCTGTTTTCTGGACACCGGCTGCAACCCTTCGGAGGGTATCTCTCCGAATTTCAGTCATTCGACGGATTCCGCCTGCCCACGCACGTAGAAGCGGGGAACCACTTTGGTACGGATCAATATTTTCTGTTTTTTGTGGCGGACGTGACAGAGGTGCTTTTCAAATGAGAACAGCCATTTCAATTTTATGCGCCGCCATGCTCGCAGCCTGTGCCGTCCACCATCCCCCTGCGAATCACGCCTCACTGTTTTAGGCTGAGACCGACCGTGTGCGGGAAGAGTTTGGGTTTCCCGGTGGAATGGACCGGCGGAGGCCTGCTCAGCACCTCCCGTGATCTCGCCCGCTGGGGAGCTGCCTTGTATACTGGAAGGGCTATGACCGGCGATTATCTTGCGGAGCTTTTCAGTGCAGTGCCAGTGGCTCCGGATTTACCCGCCGTCACATACGGTGCCGGCGTGGCCGTTTATTCCAGCGGTCCCTTCGGCCCCGTTTACGGACATGCAGGCTGGATACCGGGATACGTATCAAGCCTGAGGCATTATCCCAAGTATGGGGTGACGATTACATTCCAGATCAATACGGACATAGGGATTATCGACAGTGATGATGATGTGTTGAGGATCATTGAAGAGCGAGTGGTCGTTCACGGCATTCTTTGCCGGATGTATAGCGATCAGCGTCATTGCAACGGCACTTTTCAATAGGTCTCGGGGCAGCATCCTACTGTCTGCATTCTTCCATTTCTCGCTCATGAATCCGATCTTTCCTGATGCTCAGCCCTACGATACGTATATGCTGATTATTGCTGCCAGTCTAATTGTATGGTGGAACCGCAAGAATATGTTTACAAGGGAAGCCTCAGTAAAGGAAGTCATTCCAAACCAGGGAAATGCAACCGATGGCTGAACATGCCATGCATACAGAAGGGAGTTCAGCTGGGCTTAGTTCCCGCCGGCTATACGTCGTTACCGATTTTTCCTGCTCAAGTAAATTATCCACTGCATGAGTTTTCAGGGCCATGAAAAGTTCATGGATGCCATTTACATACTTAACCGTGTAAAATGCTCTTTGAAATAACCGGCCCGAAAACAAATCTTCAGCCCGGCCATAAATGGAATCACCCATGGTGGTTGTCAATCCACCACATACTTTCAATTTTTGGCCATATTCAGCGCACAGTGGATTTTTGAGGTGTGCAATCAGATTCAAATTGCAGCATGGCGGATAAAATGATAAGAAATCTTGACTTGATGGAGTGTATTACGGCACGTGACGTTTTGTATATCGGCAAATAGGTTTCTCTTTGCCAATCCAAAGCAACTGACTTTGAAAAACAAAAAAATAAAGGACCTGGTGTAAATTGAACCTTCACCGACTGATATCATAAGACTGCGAGGTGTGAAAAAGCCCAATATTCCCCGATTATCTAATCCTTTATCTGGTTGATTTCTCCCACTTAACCATAATTGTTACTGCATACGTTTTCTGAGGTTGAAAAAATTTATGATACACTATTCAAAAGTTGATATGGTCGATTTTTCTCATACTGTGCTTCCGGTCGTGAATAAGACTGTGTTTCGTATGGGTATTGCTGGCAACTATGGCATTGATTCCGCAGATATCAGATGGGCCGCTGACAACGGGGCTAATTACTGGGTATGGGGAAGAGGTTTTGGCAAAGTTACAGACGGAATCAGGGAAGCCATCAAAAATGATCGCGAGAACCATGTGATTGCCATGCTCGGGTGGGGCTATTTTGGCTGGCAGGTAAGGCGCAGTGTGGAAAACGCCCTGCGGAAACTTGGTACGGACTACTTGGATGTTTTCAAGCTGGGGTGGCTCGGAAAAACATCAATTTACAGTAAGGCAATAATCAATACCCTTTTGAATCTCAAACAGGAAGGTAAAATACGGAGTATTGGCACCAGCATCCATGATCGGAAGAGAGCTGGAAGGCTGGCGCTGAGCTCGGAAATCGACCTGTTGATGATCCGCTACAATGCCAAGCACCCTGGCGCCGAACAGGATATCTTTCCTCCCCTGTCAAAGCGAAATCCTGCGATAGTCAGTTATACGGCACTTGCCTGGGGGCAGCTGATCAGGCCATTGAAAAAGATCACCATGCCTCCTTGGCCTGGTAAGGAAATCTTCAATGGTCCGCCTCTATCGCCTGAACTTTGTTACCGGTTTGTTCTGACGAATCAAAATGTACACATTGTGTTAACCGGGCCGAAAAACCAGGAACAGCTCCGTAAAAATATGGATGCAATAAGGCAAGGACCATTGGAGCCGGATGAAATTAACTGGATCAGGCAATATGGTCTATTGGTCAAATCAAAGAAAAGATTCGATTACGTGAAATAGACTCGATTCCCGACATTTCAACTATAGGTTCGGTTAGCACCAAGTGATTGATATAGAATATGCCCAAACTACAACACCAAAATGGTGGGCAAAAAATTGAACTCTGTGGAAAGCAGGCAATGCAAAACAAGATACAAACCATGATTTTTTCTGTCCATAGGGACGTGGAAAAAAGAGACCAGGCAGACTCAAGGATTATCCATACCAGAACTTTTCCAGGGCCTTTTTATAAAGGACACCGACAGTATTGTTGGGCATTTAGGAGACTTCATGATAGAGCAAAAATCTTTGCGTTTTGAGATTCGAAAAAAGCGCAATTTTGGTTTGAATAATTTTAAATGGAGGCTAACTGAGGATAGTCCTCTCTTAAAAAGGCTTTGGAATGATGACATGTTCGCTGAAGTAAGCTACCCTAAGAATATGATCTGCTTTAGAATCAGGATTATTTTTAAATTAACGTCATAAATAATTGATAAATAGATTCAAATTATTTATGCTTCAAGGTCGATACATGACTTGGAACCATAAATTTATTTTGAGGTATTAGGCTATGGAAAGGGCAATGCTCTGGTTTAAGTGTGCTGCCATGCATGATCCTGTGCGACCCGTAATGAAAAACCAGGCACAGATTGGCTGGGAAGCAAAGGACCGCCAGGTGGATCTGATTATTGAAGGCCCCTTAAAAGGGGATGAGCTTCTAAAACGTATGAATGGATGGTTTACTGCAGACGTTTATAAGGCAGTTGAAGTTTTCAGGCAATATGGTACATTAAAGATTCTGGATGATGTTGACCTTGTCATCGAAACAAAAGATTCTGCCCAGATGGAAGAACTTTCAAAAGAGCTTTATGAAACATTCAGGGACGAGGCCTGGGTCGAGATAATTCCACGTCAAAAGCTTGCCTGATTGCCAAACACTAAATCAAACCCTTAAAAGTGGTACATGATGGAAATCCAGCAGTTAATGAAACAAAGAAAAAGTGCAAGAAACTACCTGGAAAAACCGGTCCTGCGTGCTGATATTGAAGATGTGATCCGGTGTGCGGGTATGGCCCCTTCAGCCATAAACCTTCAACCCTGGGAATATGTGGTCACCTATGGCGAAGAAAAGGATCGGCTGATCCGTCGTCTTAAAAAAGTCCATGCTGTGAAAAATGTCACTTGCGGACCAGGGACGTCAGAACCGTTACCAGAAAAATTTTCAAATCGAAGCCGAAAGGCTTTAAAAGTGATGAACCCCCAGATTGAAAAATTGAATATCCCGTTTGATCAGTTCATTGAAGAGGGAAGCTGTTCTTTTTATGGTGCCCCGGTTGTCATTATTGTTGTGATGGATAAAATTTTCCCGAAATTGCGATACCTGGATGTAGGATTGTCTGTGTCCTATCTATTGCTTGCTGCTGAACAAAAAGGTCTTTCAACCTGTCCCATCGGACTCATTACTGAATATGGCGGTGATATAAAAGATGTTTTAAACATTTCCGCTGAAAAAGAAGTCCTGCTGGCCATATCCCTTGGATATGCAGATGAAAATGCACCTGAGAATAATTGTAAACCTGACCGGGAACCCGTAAGCGAAATTTTGACCTGGTATGAATAATTGAATCAAAAGAGAATCAAAACAATGATTGTCAGAAATATAAATGATAAAGAGGTACTTGAAACCACGTATCGTGCCCATGGGGGTGCAATTGCCCAGATGATTCTTGATCGCAGTACCTTGGAAGAACTTGGATTTCTCGCGATTGCCAGACTCGAACCCGGTAAAATAATTGA
>JAIVHE010000098.1 GCA_020201255.1 Desulfobacteraceae bacterium | reverse complement strand
GGATTACGGCGCCATGTTCATGGCCCTGGTGGGGGTGTCCATGCCCATCTTCTGGCTGGGGCTTATGCTGATCTACCTGTTTGCCGTCAAATTTCCCCTGCTGCCCATGATGGGCCGCATCTCCCTGGGGCTGGAAGTTCCGGATGTCACCGGGCTGATGGTGGTGGATGCCGTGGTGGCCGGCAACTGGCAATCTCTTGTGTCTGCTCTCAAACACCTGCTTTTGCCGGCATTTACCCTGGCCACCATTCCCATGGCCATTGTGGCGCGCATCACCCGCAGTGCCATGCTCGAGGTCTTGAACATGGACTATGTGAGGACCGCCCGGGCAAAGGGGATGACCGAACTGGTGGTTATTTTTCGCCATGTCCTGCGCAACGCTTTTCTGCCGGTGGTGACGGTGCTGGGGCTGAACCTGGGGTTGCTGCTGGGCGGGGCCGTGCTAACGGAAACCATCTTCAGCTGGCCCGGGCTGGGACGCTACGTGGTGGATTCTCTTGCCGGCAGGGATTATGCCGCCGTTCAGGGATGCATCCTGGTATTTGCCCTGCTCATGGCGGTCATCAACCTGGCTGTTGACCTGATTTACGTAGTACTGGACCCGAGGATACGCGTCAATGAATAAGCTGGACATGGTCACCGACCTCAAAAAAAACGCCAGTGCCGTGACCGGGCTGGTCCTGATCACCCTGATTGTGCTGGTGGCCCTGTTCGGGCCGTGGATCGCACCGGCGGATCCTTTGGTCCCGTCCCCCCTGATCCGGCTTCAGGGGCCCAGTGCCCAGCACCTGTTCGGCACAGACAGTCTGGGCCGGGACATGTTGAGCCGGGTCATCTACGGTGCCCGCATCTCTCTTATGATCGGCATCATATCAGTGACCATCTCCCTGATACCGGGCACCATCCTGGGGCTGCTGTCCGGTTACTTCGGCAAACGGATCGACAGCATTATCATGCGCTGCATGGATATGCTGCTGGCCTTTCCGGCGATCCTGCTGGCCATCTTCATCACCGCCATACTGGAACCCAGCCTCACCAACACCATGATAGCGGTGGGCATTGTGTATATTCCCCACTACGCCCGAATTGTCCGGTCCAGCGTACTCAGCCTCAAAGGGATGCTGTTTGTCCAGGCCATCTCCCATTTAGGGGGAAGCCACCTGCGCATCCTGCTCAAACACATTCTTCCCAACTGCTTGCCCCCGATCATCGTGTACGCCACCCTGGGCATGGGCACGGCCGTACTCCAGGCAGCTGCCCTGGGCTTTCTCGGCCTGGGGGCCCAGCCGCCCTCCCCGGAATGGGGAGCCATGCTCAGCGAAGGGCGGCAGTATATCCAGCTGGCCCCCCATGTAGCCGCCTTTCCGGGTGCCGCCATTCTGATTCTTGTCCTGGGATTCAATCTGTTCGGTGACGGGCTCCGGGATATCCTGGATCCCTCCCTGAGGTCCCAGTAAATGGAACCTATACTGCATATCCGGAATCTGACCACCCAGTTCACCACCAAACGGGGGGATCTCACCGCTGTGGACGGCGTGGATCTTTATATCAACCCGGGCGAAACACTGGGGGTGGTGGGAGAATCGGGCTGCGGCAAATCCGTGACCGCCCTGTCCGTACTCCAGCTGCTGCCCCGGCCCATTGCCCGCATTGCCGGCGGCAGCATTCTTTTCAAGGGCCAGGACCTGGTTACGACCCCCCCGCAGGTAATCCGGGATATACGGGGAAACCATATCTCCATGATTTTCCAGGAACCCATGACCAGCCTCAACCCGGTGTACACGGTGGGATTCCAGATCATGGAACCTCTGAAAAAACACCGGGGCATGAAAAAGTCGGCGGCACGGCAGGAGGCTGCCGGGCTGCTGGATCTGGTGGGGATCCCGGAACCCCGTTCCAAGCTCGATGATTACCCCCACCAGTTATCCGGGGGCATGCGCCAGCGGGTGATGATCGCCATGGCCCTGGCCTGCCGTCCGGACCTGTTGATCGCAGATGAACCCACCACAGCCCTGGATGTCACGATCCAGGCCCAGATTCTGGAACTGATGAAACAGCTGCAAAAGGAGATCGGCATGGCCATGATGCTCATCACCCACGACCTGGGCGTGGTGGCGGAAACCTGCCACCGGGTGGTGGTGATGTATGCCGGCAAAATGGTGGAATCCGCCGACGTGAACATCCTGTTTTCCTGCCCGGCCCATCCCTACACCCGGGGACTGTTTGATTCTTTGCCCAGGCGGGGCTGCACCGGTCCTTTGCCCACCATCAGGGGCGCGGTACCCAGCCTGCTCAACCTGCCGCCGGGCTGTGCCTTCCAGGACCGGTGCGATACTGCCTCATCCCGGTGCCGCCAGACCCCGCCCTGGCAGGAGGTGGCGGACGGCCATGGGGTGCGCTGCTGGCATCCCCCGGAGGTGGCCTCATGAACAACCGCCTGCTCATTGCTGAAAATGTGTTCAAACACTACCCGGTGCAGGGAACCGGGTTCGGGTCCCGTAAAGGCCTGGTACGGGCCGTGGACGGGATCAGCCTTTCCGTAAAATCCGGTGAAGTTTACGGCCTGGTGGGCGAATCCGGATGCGGCAAATCCAGCCTGGGCCGGACCCTGCTGCGGCTGGAAGACCCCACATCCGGTACTGTCACCTTTGACGGCATTGACCTTGACACCCTTAAAGGCGAAGAGCTCAAGGCGTTCCGGCGGCAGGCCCAGATCATTTACCAGGACCCCTATTCCGCCCTCAATCCCCGGCAGAAGGTAGGAGATATCATTGCCGAGCCCCTGGCCATCCACAACAAAGGAACAAAGAACGAACAGGCAGACCGGGTAAAATGGCTCATGGAGGTGGTGGGACTGCGGCCAGGCCAGGCCCGGCGGTACCCCCATGAATTTTCCGGGGGCCAGCGCCAGCGCATTGTCATTGCCCGGGCACTGGCCCTGCAGCCCCGGCTGCTTCTGGCGGACGAACCGGTATCAGCCCTGGACGTCTCCATCCAGGCCCAGGTAATCAACCTGCTCCAGGACCTGCGGGGCCAGTTCGGACTCACCTATGTATTCATCTCCCACGACCTGGGTGTGGTGGAATACATCTGTGACCGGGTGGCCGTAATGTACCTAGGACGGCTGGTGGAAACCGCCCCCAAGGAAACCTTTTACGCACATGCCTGTCACCCCTACAGCCAGGCCCTGCTCTCCGCCGCTCCCCAGCCGGTGCCCGGAGGCAAGAGCCGCCGCATCGTTCTGGAAGGGGATGTGCCCAGTCCCATCAATCCGCCGCCCGGCTGCACTTTTCATCCCCGGTGCCACATGGCGGAAGAGATCTGCAAAACCGTCCGGCCGGAACTCAGGGAGGTGGGCACCGGCCACCAGGCAGCCTGCCACCGCATTGCACCTACCTGATACCAGCCTCCATATGAAAAAAACAAACAGACCGGGGCGGTCCATTCCTTCATACTGAAAAGTGCATTACAAACTATCCCCCATATTTCCTGCCCTGTCATATCCGGCATTCTCAAGGCCTTGGAAGTGAGTGCCGGACTAGCTTTATCCAAAGATGCATCCATCTGTTTAAAGAATAGCACAGAGGCTGCACTGTGAACCTGACAGACACCCCACCATTTTTTTCATCCTGCATTTCTATATTGACAACCTAATATATTAGATTATATTAATTTAGAAATATCTAATATTATAATGCGGGCAGGGTTATGGCACAGATCGATCCCCGGAAACTGGAAGAAAACGCGGAAAAGGCGGCAAAGCTGCTCAAGAGCATGAGCCATCCCGGCCGGCTGATGGTGCTGTGCCGCCTGATGGAGGGGGAATGCCCGGTCAGTACACTCAACCAGGCCATCCCCTTG
>JAIVHE010000404.1 GCA_020201255.1 Desulfobacteraceae bacterium | reverse complement strand
CCCCGGTACTGGCGATGAGCAGTTCGCTGGTCAGACCGCAGTCATTGCATATAAAATCAAATAAGGGCATGAGATCACTCCTTTAACAATCAGGCAAAAATATTATCCGGTTTGTAACAGACAGCTTCCATGGCTTTTTTACACCCGACAATCAGAATTTTTTCCATGTGGTTTCCTTTCACTCGTTATTCATGAAACAGTCATTCGTTGATACCGATATTATTATATCACAATTTTTGAACTGCAAACCATATGCCAGTTTGGAATGAAAATGACAATATATTGTAATGTTCATGATTCAAGACAGTTAAAGACGTGTCTGTTTATTCGATTGTTGGTTTGCAGGATCAAAAATCGCAGGAATGCGACTGGTAAAGGCGCATGATGCTGTTTATATCTTTGCTGGGCAGCCCTGGTGGAAAAGGGATCAATGATCTTTAAGGGGTGTGTTTTTTCAGATATGCATCGAATTTTTCGAGAACTTCCGGCACATTTTTCCGGCCGAAACCAACGCGGAAAGCGTTCGACCCATCATTGTAAAGGGTTCCCGGCAGCAGCAGGATGCCGGCTTTTTCCACAAGGTCCGTGCAGAAATCATCAACTGTTCCTTTCCGCAGAACGGGAAACGCGACCGAACCGGCTTTTGGCCTACACCACTGGAACAGATCAGCATGGTCTGTGAAAAAACGGTCCAGATGATCGAGGTTGTTGTGAATGATCCGGATGTTGCGTTGGGCGATTTTTCCGGCGTTCTGCAATGCAATGGTGGCCAGAAACTCGCTTGGCGCACTGCTGCAGATGGTTGTGTAATCCTTGAATGCAGACATTTCATTGTAAATACGGGTGTTGCGGGTAGCAACCCAGCCGATTCTCAGACCGGCAAGACCGAAGGTTTTGGACATGACACCCAGGGACACGGCCCGGTCATTGATATCAGCTGCAGCCGGGAGCCGGTCCGACGGATCCAGTTCAAGGCCCCGGTACACTTCATCGGAGAAAATGATAAAGCCGTGCTGTTCGGAAAGCGCTGAAAGTGCGTGGAGGAATTCAGGGCCAGGCAGAAAACCGGTGGGGTTGTGGGGGAAATTGACCACCACCACTTTGGTCCGGGGGGTCAGCAGGGTATGGAGCACTCCAAGATCCAGTTCCCAGTTGCACGCCGGATCACCCGGCCATTCGGAAACCCCTGCACCGATACCCCGGGCCACTTCAGCAAGAGACTGGTAACAGGGCCCATGTACGATGACATGATCCCCTGAGTCGAGGGCCACATTCATGAAATTGAAGATGGCTTCCTCTGCCCCGGCATGCACAAGGACATGATCTGCGGTGATATTTTCGTACAATGCTGCAGCCGACTGGCGCAGTGCCGGATCACCTGATGACTCTGTGTAGCCGAGCCGGAGCGACAGGAAACGTTCCTGTGCTCCGGGGCTGAGTGTGAGCAGGTCCTGCAATTCCATGCTCTCGCAATCCGAGGTGCACAGCAGGAAAGGGGCGGAAAATTCATGTTGTGCAAAGTAGCGTTCAAGCCTGAACGGTGGCAGCTTCATGTGAAAACTCCTTTGGGTGGTGTTTTTCATTTAAAAAACATCCGGTATATTTTCCGAGGTTTGTGGTGAAAAAACAAGGGACAGGTATGGTCATTTCATTTGCATTACAGGTGCGCTTTTTTTGTTTGCCTGCCGTACAGGGCAGTAAGGAGCATCCGGCCGGATTTGCAGCATTCATCCTTTTGTCTGGAGCATCCGGATAACGTCTACCAGGCGCGACACCAGGTGGTCATGGTAGATTTTCCCCCCATCAGCCGAGGCTTTGGAGGGTTCGCCGGTGGTGCCGCCTGATTTTTCAGTGAGCTGCTGCATTTCCGCGGGGCTGGACGGCACATAGCACAAAGTGTCGCCGGTAAAGGACGGATCCACGCTGTACAAATTGTTTTTGATGTGGGGATTGTCAACGGCCCGGTCCATTTTCACCAGATCCGGATACCGGTACATCATGTGGGAGCCTTCGATTTCTTCGGCATGTCCCACACTTCCCCAGCCCATTTTCTGTGTGATGGTTTTGGACATATAGGCCGGGTCAAAGATCACCAGCTTCACTCCCAGCTCCCGTTTGGCTTTTTCTCCGGCGATCTGCATCCAGGTGATGTTGACGATGCGGTGACCGTTGATGAAAACAAAGTTTTCAAATCCATGGTGGTGCAGGGATGAGACCATGTCGAATGCGATCTCTGCCAGCAGTTCCGGCCGGATGGTGATGGTGCCCGGCAACACCATGTGGTGGGGGCTCCATCCAAACCACAGGGGCGGGGCAGCCAGGGTGCCGGTGCTTGCGGCGGCATCTTCGGCCAATGTCATGGCCACCATGGTGTCGGTGCCCACGGGCAGGTGGGGGCCGTGCTGTTCCGTGCTGCCGAAAGGCAGCAGAATGGTGCGGCCGCAACTTTCAATACGGTCTTTGATCTCTTCCCAGGTCAGGTCCTGGAGCCATACGCTGTCTGTCATGTCTGCCTCGCTTGTAATCTATTTGATCTGTTTTTGCCGATCACAAATTGTCCATCTGTTCCAGAAAATGGGTGTCAATATTTCCGTTTTGAAACCGGTCATCTGCCATCACTTTTTTGTAAAAGTCAATGGTGGTGGCGATCCCGGTGATTTCAAATTCATCCAGGGCCCGTTGCATGCGGCGGACAGCCTGGGCACGGTCCGGGGCCCACACACACAGCTTGCCGATGAGGGAATCATAAAACGGGGTAACCATGTACCTGTCGTGGATGTGGGTGTCCAGGCGGATGCCTGGACCGCCCGGGAAGACAACAGATGTGATCTCACCCGGGGAGGGCATAAAATTGTCTGAGGGATCCGATGCATTGATGCGGCATTCCAAGGCCCATCCGTTCAGAAGGATATCAGCCTGGGCAAGGCCCAGTTCTTTTCCGGCAGCAATCTCGATTTGTTTTCGGACAATATCCATGCCGGTAACCAGTTCGGTGATCGGATGTTCCACCTGGACCCGGGCATTTACTTCCATGAAATAAAAGTTTTTGTCCTTGTCCATCAGAAATTCCATGGTGCCGGCATTGGTGTATTCAAAGGCTTTGGCTATGCGGATGGCTGCGCTGCCCAGCTGTTCTCTCAAGGATTCATCCACAAAGGAGGATGGCGCCTCTTCGATGAGTTTCTGGTACCGCATCTGGATGCTGCATTCTCTTTCCCCGAGATGGACATAGTTGCCGAAATGATCCCCCAGCATCTGGATTTCGATATGCCGGGGCTTTTCAATATATTTTTCCAGGTACAGGGCCGGGTTGCTGAATGCGGCCCCGGCTTCGGCAGATGCCACGGAAAAAGCGTCCAGCAGGTCCTGCCGGCTCCTGGCGATGCGCATGCCCCTGCCCCCGCCGCCGCCCGCGGCCTTGAGGATCACCGGATATCCCACCTGATCCGCTGCATCACAGGCTGCCTCAGGGGTTGCGATCACATCGTCACTGCCTGGAATGACCGGGATACCCATTTTGATCAGGATCTGCCGGGCTGCTGATTTGTCACCGGCTCTGGCTATTGTCCGGCTGGACGGGCCGATAAAGATGAGCCCATTGTCATGACAGGCCTGTGCAAAAGAAGCGCTTTCAGACAGAAACCCGTATCCCGGGTGGACGGCATCTGCATTGGTTTCCCGGGCTGCCGCAATGACGGCATCCTGGTTCAGGTAACTTTTGCGGCTCAGGGCCGGGCCGATGTGCATGGCTTCATCCGCCTGCTTGACAGGGAGGCTGTCCATGTCTGCATCAGAATACACTGCAACTGTTTTGATTCCCATTTCCCGGCAGGTCCGGATGACCCTCAGGGCGATTTCCCCTCTGT
>JAIVHE010000403.1 GCA_020201255.1 Desulfobacteraceae bacterium | reverse complement strand
TATATGAACAAGCAGCTTCCTCCCATCCATCCTGGCGAAATTCTTATGGAAGAATTTTTAGAGCCCATGAAAATCAGTCAGTATCGTCTGGCAAAGGATATAAATGTGCCCCCAAGGCGTATAAATGAAATTGTGCATGGGAAAAGATCCATTACCGCGGATACCGCTCTCCGGCTTGGACGCTTTTTCGGTATGTCACCCCAGTTTTGGTTAAATCTTCAGACTCGATACGATCTTGAGGTGACTGAGGATTTTCTAGCGGACAGGCTTGACGCTGAGGTTCATGCTCTTCATGCTCAGACAGGCTGAAATGTCAAGAAGTTATAACAAATGAAAGATTGGTAACCGAGTCGAGAGAAGCGAGTGCTCGGTGAATCAACCGCCTGGCATAAGGCCGCTCTTCAGGAAACAGAGAAGCGCCTTGAAGAGGGTAAAGAGAGAATTCTGGATTGGCAGACTGCCAAAAAAGAAAGATAGTTACCACCGGATGCTCCAGGACCGGATGGCAAAGCGGCTGGGATATGCCAGAGAGGTGATCCGGGACCATTTGGCGGAAATGGCAGTATTGCCGAATCCGCCAAAAGCCGATCTGCCAAAATCAACAAACCAAATGATGCGGATGATACCGCTTATTCGGAATCGTTTTCACAGTTCATGGCAGATGACAGCCGCATACAAATCTACCAGAGCCCAGAAGGGGAAACACGAGTGGATGTCCGGAACATGTAACCCGGATCCGGAAGATCCTCGCGCTCCTCGAAACGGCTGAAACTCTTGAAGATATGGATTTGCCAGGCCTGGATCTCCATCAGCTCAAGGGAAAACGTAAAGGAACCTGGGCGGTCAAGATCAGCGATTCGCCATCATGAGAGTCAGGTTTAAAAAAAGGGAAGACCGATATGGCAAAGAGGAAAACGAAAAAAGATACTGCACTGGCCGAACTGATTGCAGCAACCCCACCCAAGGCCCTTTCAGAGCTGATACTTCATCTGGCTGAAAACTATCCTGAGATACGGCGGGAGTGCTTTGATTATTTGAAAAAAAATTCAGCTGTTTCCAAAACGCTTGAACGCCAGTCGGAAGGGGAAGCCATCATGTCCATATGGGCTGAGCTGTTGCCCGATCTTGAGGATCTGGAAGCTCATGGGGGGGGACCTTATGGGGTGGAAGACCAGGTGTGGGAATTGCTGTATGAAATTACAAAACGTCTGAATTCAAAAAAGGTCGATGAAACATATCGACGTGAAATTCTCGACGCTGTCCTACCGTTTATTGAAAGTGGCAATTCAGGTGCGGTGGATCCACTGGATGAACTTGCTTATGCTGCCTGCTATTCCGATTCTGAATTTCGGTACCTTGCCCAAAGCCTGGAGGCGATGCATGATGACTGGCAAACCCGAAATGCCCGCAACATTTATCGGCAGATCGGGGACCATGATAAATATCTTGAGCTTCGGTTGAAGTATATGGAAGTTGGCTCTGATTACCATGATCTGGCTGAATTTTACTGGGAGACAGGAAAGACGGAAAAGTCGATTCAGATCGCTCAGAAAGGACTGAAGAAGGCTAAGGGGCGGATGGTTGAATTACGGGCATTTGTGGCCGAACGGGCGCAGGAGTCGGGAGACCGGGCTACCTGGATCGAACTTCAGTTTGATCAGGCGACAGACGGGTTAACCCTTGATAAATACAAACAATTCAAAGCTGCATGTCAGATAGAAGAATGGCAAGCGTATGAACCCAGACTCCTGAAAAAAATGAGAACTACGGGAAAAACCGAGCAGATGAAAATTCACATGGATCGAAAGGAATACGACAGTGTTGTGAATCTTTTGTCAAAGTGCCGTTATCCAGAATACCACTGGGACAGAAATACGGAGGTACGTATCGCAGAAAAACTTGAAAACCGGTATCCTGAAAAAGTCCTGAAATGGTATCTTTCCGGCCTGGGTAATCTTTCTTCCAGCCAAAAACGAGAAGAATATGCTAGAAAGGCTGCGGTAATGGCTAAAGTTCGCCATATGCTGATTGATGTGATGAATGATGAAGCCAGATGGAAAAAACTGGCAGTCAAAGTCAAAAATGATAATCTCAGACGTCCGGCTTTTCAGCAGGAATTTGCCCATACTGTTCCGGGATGGGAGGCGGTATAATAATGAACGAACGAGTTTACTTGTTAATGGGGATCCGGCCTTGTTGCGTTGGATTTGTTATTTTTTGAAAAGATCAGAATGCGATCCGGTTCTTTCGAGGTATAGATCACTCTCGGTTATTCGGTAGATTAAAATCCAGTCAGGTTCAATATGGCAATCTCGATGATTTTTCCAGTTTCCTGAAAGGGGATGGTCCCGATAGACAGGTTCCAGTAATTTGCCAGAGGATATTTTTTCGACAGCAGTTCTGAGTTTTGAAAGGTCTTTGTTCTGTTTCTTGAGCCTTTTGTAATCCTTTTTAAATTGAGTTGTGTAATGGATGTTCAACTGTCAAGCTCCAGAAATAAATCATCAACGGAGTCCGCTTTATGAAGGTTTTTACCTTGTTCCGAATCCTTTAGCACTTTGTCGGTAAGGTCATTGGGGAGTTTGATTTCAAATGGAATTCCATTATGCAGGGTTATCTGAGACAGGTACATTGAAATCGCCTCTGACATCGAAATATTCAGTTTTTTCAATATGATTTGAGCGTTTTGTTTTACCACTGGATCGACACGGGTTTGTATGGTTGCTGTTCTTGTCATTATAAACACCTGATATTGTATTGACATTTGAACTACAAACAATATACGCCAAAATGTGAAAAATGCAAACCACTTTTTTTCAGGGGATTGAATCATCCGGATGCTTTCAAAAAGATTCCCATATGCCGCCTACTACAAGCTGAAAGAAAAATCCATAGCCACTGTATGGCGAGTGCTTGATTTAAGACGCGATCCCAGAAAAATTAAAGGATTTCTAAAAAAGGAGAATTACCATGTCAAAAATTGAAGAGGCGATGAGGGGTTGTTAACAGCTATGCAGGAGGGCAGAAAAGAGGATGCTGCTGAGTATTTCAGCGATAATGGTGTCTGGGTAACACCATTTGGCAAGTTTGTCGGGAAAGAAGAAATCAAGCATTTTCTTGACTGGCAGAACAGGACCATGTCGACATTAAAAACCGGTTTGTTCATTCTGCAACGTATGAAGGCATTTGCAGATGCTGCCGGCAGGGCTGTAAAGGCAGGGGCCGACGGGATTCAGGTGCATTGTGCCCACGGCTACCTGATCAACCAGTTTTTATCCCCGTTTTTTAACCGCAGGCAGGACAAATGGGGCGGATCGCCGGAAAACCGGTTGCCTGGTTCATGATCCACAGCTTGAAAGGCCGGTATGACCTTGAGGAAGGATATAACACGGCGGCGGCCAGATCGATCCGTTCGGTGACAGAAGATACACCCATTGCCCTGGTGGATCAACAGGCCCGGGGATATACCATCCTGGTGTTTGCCCGGTCGAAGAAAAAACACAACCAGTGCACGGTGCCGTTTGTGTTTTTGGGACCGGCCACGCATGTCAGCCATCAAAAGGAACGGCCCATCCAGATGTCCGGTTTGAACAGGAGACAGTCTGGTTGAAACAAGCCCAGATGGGGCAGGTCTTTGACACCACGTCGGAAAATGTGCTGATGCATTTGAAAAACATCTATAAGACCGGGGAACTGGAACCGGATGCAACTGCTAAGGATTTCTTAGTAGTTCGAACCGAAGGCAAAAGGCGGGTTAAACGAAACCTCAAACAGAACAAGGGACTGGAAAGGGTCTGCCGGTTCGACATCAGCCGGAACAGCGACGGATATTCAGGCCTGAAAGGATCATGCATGATTCCATGGAAATTGTTGAGCCGTTCCAGAACA
>JAIVHE010000097.1 GCA_020201255.1 Desulfobacteraceae bacterium | reverse complement strand
CTATTTCTGGTACATGCGCTGGCTCCCTGAAAAATATGAAAAAGCCATGACTTCGGGTGATGGAACCCGCATCGGTATGGTGATGTCGCTGCCCCGCCATATCCATGGAGATGTTCAGCTTGTCGCCGATTGGGAAAAAAGTGATGAGCCCACCGTGGTTTTTGCAATGGACGAAGAAACCGCAGTGGACTACGTGCATAAAATGATCACCCTGGGTGATTTTAAACAGGTTGACCCACAAGCGCCAACTCTTGATGATATTCGCAACCTTGGAGGACTAACTTTCATCATGGCACGAACCCAGCATGGCGAAATAGGTTTTAGCCTGCCGGGAACAGTACCCGAACCGCCCAAAGATGCAGTGGAAACATTGAGGCGCTTTGCGGGAGTTTTCGATTTGGCCTATAAGCGCTTCGAAGACCTGAAAAATACAGAAAAAGACCTGATCGAAATCAAAGCTGCCCGGCAAAAAGCCGAAGGGACTTTAGCCGAACTCAAAGCCACCCAATCCCAGCTCGTGCAGCAGGAAAAACTCGCCAGCCTTGGCCAGCTTACTGCCGGCATCGCCCATGAGATCAAAAACCCGCTGAATTTTGTGAATAACTTTTCGGAAGTATCCATTGAAATGGTTGAGGAATTACGAGAGGAATTGGCCAATGTAGGGACAAGGCATGCCTTGTCCCTACAGCATGCCTTGTCCCTGCAAGAGGGCATCCCCGAAATTTTGAACGACATCGAAGCAAACCTTCGCAAAGTCCACGAACACGGCACCCGCGCGGATAGCATTGTAAAATCCATGCTGCAGCACTCCCGCGGTGGCTCCGGCAAAAAAGAACCTACCGATCTCAATGCCTTGATCAAGGAATATGTGAATCTGAGCTTTCACGGCATGCGCGCCGGTAAAAATCCCATCAATGTAACAATTGATTTGCAACTGGATGATCAAATCAAAACCGTTCCTCTTGTTGAAGAAGACTTTAGCCGGGTGCTGTTGAATCTCTGCAACAACGCCTTTGACGCCATGCGCGAAACGGCTGATATGCGGCCACCCAAACTCACGGTGAGTACTGCGCGGGCGGACTCCCCTTTAGGGGCCGGGGGCAGCGCGGAGGTCATTGAAATCACCATCTCCGACAACGGTTCCGGCATCCCCGACAATATCAAAGACAAAATCCTGCAGCCGTTTTTTACGACGAAGAAAGGGACACAGGGAACGGGGCTGGGGCTGAGTATTACCAATGATATTATTAAAGCGCATGGTGGGATATTAGAATTCTGTTCGGATGAAAAAGCTGGAACCTGTTGTATAATCCAGCTCCCATAAGCATCATGAACCATGTATAAAACAAATATGAAAAACGCTAAATCCGGGAACATCTCGCAGATATCTTGTCTTGATCAACTGCTGAATATATCGATACGGACAATCGTTCTGCTGGGTATCCTTTTCGTACAGCCGCCTTTTCTCTTCGCTAAAAGTAAGGATGCTCCAGGATCACTGTTTCCCACGGAAGCACCCATCCTTCGGTTCGAACATCTGAAAGTCGGCGACGGCCTGGCACAGGGGAGCGCTGTTAACATCAACCAGGACAGCCAGGGGTATATCTGGATTGCCACACAAAGCGGCCTTCACCGTTACGATGGCTACGAGTTCAAGGTGCACAACTATACCGCGTTCGACGCAACGTCGCTCTCGGAAGGCTGGCTGTGGGACACGGAAGAGTCACATACCGGTGACATGTGGGTTACGACCAACTCCAACGGGCTTAACCGGATGGACAGGGCTACAGGTACATTCACGCACTACAGGCACTATCCCAACGATTCGACAAGTATTTCAAGTGACTGGACAAGATTCCTTTATGAAGACAGCCGCGGCAACCTGTGGGTTTCAACAAATAATAGCGGTCTGAACCGAATGCGTGCAGGTGAAGACGGAAGCTTCAAGCGGTTTTTGCACCAGCTCGATGATTCCACAACGATTTCAAGCAATACAATCTACTTCATGAATGAAGATACTGATGGAAATATATGGGCCGGCAGTGACAATGGCTTAAACCGGATCCACCCGGAAACCGAAGAAATCACCCGCTTTTTATTTGATCCTGATGCACCACAAAGAGATGGTTTGCCCGGAAATGTGTTTGATATCTATCCCTCTGACCGTGAGCCGGATATAATCTGGCTGGCTACCGGAAACGGAATGGTTCGATTTAACAGTAGAACCGGTGAACACGAACGATTTATCATTGAACAAAACGTTGATGGCCTCAGCCCGCGCAATGTGATCAATCAAATTGCCCCGGATCCAAATTTTCCCGATGTTCTCTGGCTTGCCGGACCTCACACCGGTATTGCACGGTTTGATGTTCGCACAAAAAAGTTCAACACATATCGCAATGACCCGAGAGATCCGAACAGCCTTGCAGAAAATTTCACACAATCCATTTTTGCCGATCAATCCGGGTCAATCTGGGTTGGCTACAGAGCAGAGGGCATCAGCACGTTCAACCCGGGATCTGTAAATTTCTGGCATCTCCGTCACAATCCGGACAATCCTTTCAGTTTGTCACCGGGTGTTGTCTGGGGTATTTACGAAGACAGACGTGGAACCCTTTGGGTCGGAACGGATGCGGGACCTAACAACCGATACCTGACCCAGTACCACCCGGAAAAGGGGGCCGTCACATACCATCAGTTTGATCCTGATAACGCCAGTACCCTTAACCCGGGCCTGCTCTGGAAATTCGCAGAAACGGATGATGGCCGTTTTTGGGTGGCCGGAATTGGAGGCCTGAGCCGATTGAACAGGGAGACGGGCGAAGCTACCCGGCTTCTGCAAGACGAAGGGAAAAAAAATATCTTCAATCTGGTGCCAACGATCACCAATAGCAATCAGTTTTGGATCGCAAGTACCGACGGTCTGGATCTTTTTGATGCGGAGTCAGAAACATATACAAAATTAACTATTTCTCATGAAGGCCAGGATGAAGAACCCTTTGTCCTGGATATCCAAGAAGACCCCGTGAACCAGGTTTTATGGCTTGGTACAACTACTGGACTTTTCCGCTACGATATGTCCACCCAAACCTCGGAATCATTTACCCATGATCCGGACGACACGACGTCAATCAGTGATAATGTAATTCTCAGTATTATTTCCCGGGACTCCGACCCGCGTGTTCTCTGGCTGGGAACCCAGAACGCCGGTCTGAACCGGTTTGATACCTCTACAAAAACGGCCACCCATTTCACGACTGCAGATGGTTTGGCCGATAATCATATTTATGGCATTCTTGAAGATGGAAATGGTTCCCTGTGGATGAGTACAAACGGGGGACTGACCAACTTTGACCCTGAAACCTTTGCTATCAGAAACTATGGGCTGGACGACGGTTTAATAGCGCTTGAATACAATCAGAATGCCTACTTCAAAAGCAGAAACGGTGTAATGTATTTTGGTAGTGCAAAAGGTGTTACTGCATTTGTGCCGGAACAGCTCACAATCAATGAGAGACCACCCCGGATTGCACTTTCCGATTTCAGACTCTTTAACCGTTCGGTTCCCGTTGCCCCCGGTTCCCCCTTGCGGCAGGCTCTTTCCGAAACGGAAACCATCAAACTGAATCACAAACAAAATGAAATTGCATTCGATTTTGTGGCTCTGCATTATACGAACCCGGGTAAGAACCGGTATCGCTATCAGCTGGTCGGATACGATGAAGATTGGATTGAGGCCGGAACACAGCGTACAGCCGCCTATACGAATCTTTCATCAGGTGAGTATACGTTTCGGGTGGCAGCCGCCAACTCCGACGGAGTCTGGAATTATGACGGAGCATCAGTAAATATCTCCATTCTTCCTTCATGGTATCAGACCTGGTGGGCGTATGGTTTTTATGCGATGTTGTTCCTTTTTTTACTTTTTACAG
>JAIVHE010000402.1 GCA_020201255.1 Desulfobacteraceae bacterium | reverse complement strand
TCATGGGGTGATCCGGGCATTTTTTTTGCCATGGTGCGCTTGATTTTTTTTAACTCTTCCATCAGGTTTTTCTGGGTATGGAGCCGGCCGGCCGTGTCAATGAGTAAAATGTCAATTCCCCTTGCCATGGACGCTTCCACCGCGTCATAGGCCACTGCTGCAGGATCTGCCCCCTGCTTGTGTTTGACAATGGATGCCCCGGCCCGGTCGGCCCAGATTTCAACCTGTTCAATTGCCGCCGCCCGGAAGGTGTCGGCAGCGGCAATGAGGACTTTTTTGCCCTGGCGGGTGAACCGGGTGGCCAGTTTGCCTAATGTGGTGGTTTTGCCGGTGCCGTTGACCCCCACCACCATGATCACATGGGGTTTGGTTAGAACAGGCGATGCTGCCGGTTCCGGTTTTTGGGGAAAAAGGGCGACCAGTTCGTCTTTGAGTACGGTTTTTACCTGGTCGGCAGTGGACAGACGGCCGGCCCGTTTTCTGATCCGGCCCATCATGTCCATGGTGATGTCCATGCCCAGATCCGATGTGATCAGCACCTCTTCCAGCTCTTCAAACAGACTGTCATCGATTTTCCGGTTGGATGTGAACAATTCATTGATATCTGTGTTCAATACATCACGGGTTTTGCTCAGACCGGTCTTCAACCGGCTGAAAATGCCGGTTTCAGACGGTTTTTTTTCGTTGTCCTTTTTTTTGAATATAGTGAAAGCCACGGGGGTATCTCCTTTGGTCCTTGTTGGATGTGTATGCCCTTGTACAATTTTCTCCAGGGCAAATCAAGCCAAGAAACCACCAGCTCCTGCCAGGGTTTTTCTGCGTTTTGGATAAATACTTTACTTTATATAGATTGACCGCTACATTATAGATCACCCGAACCCAAAACTATGGACATGCCATGAAAATATCACCAGAGGAAAAAAATGAGCTGTTGGAGGAGCAGATCAAAAAACTGCAATCCCAGAAAAGTGATCTGATTAAGGAACTGGACAGCCTTGAGGAACGGTTTGAACGTAACGAGCGCATGTACCGCAAATATATGCCCATTGTTCTGGATGTGGTGGGAACCGGGGATACTGCCTTTTCAAAGGCCTGCCGGAATCTGGGTCAGGCCTTTACAAAAGGTGCATCCCCCGAGAAAATGGCCTATGTGTTTGAGCAGCTGAAAACCGCCATGATCCAGGATGATATCGGTCCTGTGCCGGTGAAAAAGAAAAAAAGCATACTGTCCTCATTTTTAAAGCCGTCTTCGGAAAATCTTATCGATACCTTTAAAGAAGATTACCATGATGTGCTCAATAAACTGCGGGCCAGCCTGGAAAAAAAATATGTATCCCGCCTTGACAATATTCTTGAAATGCTGACAAGCGCCAGTGATACTAGTGATATTTCCGATATCAGGGAAAGCATTTTCAGTCTGGTGCTTGTGTATATTTCCGATACCAGCCAGGACCGGGAAAAGGTAATTATTTTTATCCGGGAAATTGTGGGGAAAATCCTTGAAATTGAAACCAAACTGGCTGATTCCTATGAACATACCCATTCCATGATTGCATCCAACAATGGGTTTGAAACCGTACTGAGCAGTGAACTGAAGCAATTGCAGACCGCATCGGATGTGACAGACAGTCTCGAGGATCTGAAGCGCCAGGTCAACCAGCGCCTGGCTTACATTGACAATGCCCTTTCCAAAAAGCAGTTGACAGACCAGACCATCCGCCAGTCAGCAGAGAAGAACCAGCATGGGTTCAAAACCGGCTTTGCAAAATTGCGGCAGGAACTGGATGACGCCACCCGGTATTCTGAAGAACTGGAGAAAAAACTGCACCAGGACCAGTTGACCGGAGCCTATAACCGCAGGGCGTATGACAAAAAAATGGCAGATGAAATGGAGCGTTTCAAGCGGTACGGCACCATGTTTTCCCTTTTGATAATGGATGCGGATCGTTTCAAGACCATCAATGACCGGTTCGGCCATGCAATCGGGGACCGCTGTCTCAAGGAAATCATTGCCCGGACCATGCCGCTGCTGCGCAAAAATGATATGCTGGCACGCTATGGAGGGGAGGAATTTACTGTGGTCATGCCGGAGACAGATAAAGCCGGTGCCAGAACTGTTGCCGAAAAAATCCGGCAGACCATTGAAAAAATAGAGTTTGTATACAAGCAGGAAACGGTGAAGATAACCGTGAGTATCGGTATTTCCCAGATAGAACAAGGAGAAAATACCCATGAAGGCGTATTTGAAAGAGCTGATCTTGCGATGTATAAAGCAAAGGAAAACGGGCGGAACCAGGTACATGTGTATTAAAAAACTAACACCTAACAGCTAAAAGCTAACTGCTAACAGCTAATAGCTAAAAGCTAACAGCTTCCCTATAAATCTGCAGGAGAGTGTATGGGCACTGAAGATATGCGCAAAAAAGTGTTGGATCATCCGATTACAGGCAAAATTACGGCAACTGCCAGTCCGGAAGCCATTGAAAGGCAGCAGTTTGTTCCCAAACGTATCAAGATTTTCGATGCAGTGTGCACAACATTGTTGGACCAGCCACAATACAGGTTTGTCATGAACCGGGAAGCCAAGAGCATTCTGCCCGACATTATCAACAATTGCGTGCACAAGGTAGTAGAAACATCAGATGCCTCTGCGGCGCAAAAAAAAGAATTCGGCAAAAAACGGCATCTGGGGGTGGTTTTTTCCGGAGGTCCTGCGCCCGGAGGTCATAATGTGATCGCCGGCCTGTTTGATGCACTCAAGGCCTGCAACCCTGAATCCAGGTTGTTTGGATTTATTCTGGGTTCAGACGGACTGCTGGAATCACGGTATGTGGAAATTACCAAAGAACTGGTGGATGCCCACAGAAATATGGGCGGATTTTCCATGATCAAAACCGGGAGGACCAAGATTGACACCAGCAAAAAAATGGACCAGGCCCTGAAGACCTGTACATCCCTGAATCTGGAGGGACTTGTGGTTATCGGCGGAGATGATTCCAATACCAACGCCGCATTCTTAGCCCAGCACTTCACCGCTGGCGGTATCAAGGTGATCGGGGTGCCCAAAACCATTGACGGTGATATCCAGGTCTCCAGCGATGACGGCGCGAAACTGCTGGCGGTTCCTTTTGGATTTCACTCAGCTGCCCGGGCTTTTTCCCAGAATATCAGCAGCCTGACGTCAGATGCGGCATCCGATATCAAATACTGGCATGTGTGCAAGGTCATGGGACGGGTGGCCAGCCATCTGGCCCTGGAAACCGCGCTGCAGACCCATGTCAACCTGGTGTTTATCGGAGAAGAACTGGCTGAATATGTTGATAAAGAGCGACTTGAAAAAGCAAAACAAAAGGGGGAGATCGACTATAACGCCTATGGCATCACCCTGCGGCACCTGTCCCGGATTATCTGCGATGCCATCGTCCGCAGGGCTGCATTCGGCAAAAATTACGGGGTCATGGTCATACCCGAAGGGATACTGGAATCCATCAATGAAATTCAGGTATTCATCATCAAGCTCAACAAAATCATCGCAGATTTTAACACCATCCATGACCTGGATTTTCACCGGTCATTTCCCACGTTGAACGAAAAACTGGATTACCTGCGCCGTATCAGCAAAGGCTTGCTGGACAGAAACGGGTTTCCCATATGGAACCTGCGCGATGACGAGCTGTTCAACCAGCTTCCGGAATTTTTCCAGGCCGGATTGCTGGTGGAACGTGACTTTCACGGCAATTTTCAATTTTCCCAGGTGAGAACCGAAAAAATCATCATGGATATGGTCACAGAATACCTGGGTGCACTCAAAGAGCAGGGAACTTATAAAATCGGGATTGCACGGTCCTACTACCAGTCGTTCATGGCTTCCAGAAATCTGGACCCGGAGCTCTATGCCCCGGCCCTGTTTGCAGATCCGTCGGCAGCCTTTTTGCTGGTGAAACCCGGGATCATCTCTTTGAAAACC
>JAIVHE010000401.1 GCA_020201255.1 Desulfobacteraceae bacterium | reverse complement strand
AACCTGTGGCTGGATACGGCCATGGTACTTACTGATTATTTTCCTGCCCATACCCGGCCGGATATCCGGGGGTTTCCCCTGGACCGGGTCATGTATGGATCAGATTTTCCCAATATCCCCTATGCCTGGGACAGGGAACTCAAATGGCTCGCCAATGCCGGTTTTTCTGAATTAGAACTGGCCGGCCTCACCTGGCAGAATGCTCAACGGTTTTTTGATTTTGCAAATGTGAAGCAAGATGGTATATTTTTATCCGGCAGTTGACAGTTGCGCAATTCACGATACCCAAATAAAGAGGAGATAAAATCATGTATTTCAAACAGATAACAGTCGAAGGAATGGGTTGTCTTTCTTATATCATTGGTTGCCCCGGCGCCAAGGTTGCCTGTGTGGTGGACCCGAAAAGAGATGTCCAGGACTATATCGATCTGGCACGCAAAAACGGGATGGAAATCACCCATATTTTTGAAACCCATATTCATGCGGACCATGTCAGCGGGAACCAGGAACTCAAGTCCCGCAACGGTGCAAAAATTTATTACATGGAAGGGTCTCCGGTCACTTTTCCCCATGAGGAGGTGACCGAAGGACAGACCATGGAATTCGGTTACACCAGACTGCAGTTCATCAAAACACCGGGCCATACCCCGCACGCCATGTCCATTCTGGTGACGGATACGGCCAGAAGCCAGGACCCCTGGATGGTGCTCACCGGCGACTGCATGTTTGTGGGCGATATCGGCCGGCCGGATCTGGCCGGGGATGAACTTATCGAAGAACAGACACTGAACCTGTACAATTCACTTTACAGCAGGCTGGGTACCATGCCGGACAATCTCGAAGTGTTTCCGGCCCATGGAGAAGGGTCGCTGTGCGGCAGGGGCATGAGTGCCAAATCCAGTTCCACCATTGGATTTGAAAAAAAGAGCAATGACCTGCTCAAACTGTCCAAGGACGCGTTCAAACAGGAAATGATGCAGACCTTTCCGTCCCGTCCCAAGAGTTTTTCCCATATCATCCACACCAACACCCATGGGGTGCCCCTGCTGGACCGGTGTCCCATTGTGCGGGACCTGAGCCCGGCCCAGGTGAAAGCCCAGATTGAAAAAGGGGCCACGGTTCTGGAGATCAGCTGTGGCAGATTTCTACAAAAAAGCTCAAGCAGAAGATCAGCACGGGAAAGTATGCAGTGCTGTATGATGTCAGAACCCCGGCGGAATATGAAAACGGCCATATTGAACAGGCCAGACCGCTGCCGCTGACCGATCTGCTCAACCAGGCCCCGGACATTCCCAAAGACGGGGAAGTGATCGTGACCTGCGGGGTCGGATATCGGGGAAATATTGCGGCCAGCTTCCTGCAGAGCGAAGGATTCGATCATGTGCACAGTCTGGCCGGCGGCATGTCCGCGTGGAGGAACAGCGGCGGGGCGGTCATATAATACAAGAGGTGTTGTCTGACACAGGTACCATGGGCGTACCTGTGTCAGGTTCAATGTCAATCAAAGGCCTGGTCCACGGTCCACACTTTCCAGACATTGCCGACCAGGTCGGGTCCGGGTTCCAGAACGGTTTTGCCCGGTCTCCATCCGGAAGGTGTCGCCTTGGTGCCTTTGCCTTCACGGACCAGCTGGAATGCCTGAATCTGCCGCAGGGTTTCGGGAATATTCCGTCCGACCGGGGGGGCAACCATTTCATACGCCTGAATAATGCCGTCCGGATCGATCAGGAAACGGCCCCGGATGTCCACGCCCTCATCTTTGTCATACACCCCGTAAATTTTGCCGATACTGCCGCCGCCGTCGGAAAGCATGGGAAAAGGAACGGTTTTGGCGGTAACCATTTTGGACAGTTCTTTGTCCACCCACATTTTGTGGACAAACATGCTGTCAACGCTCATGGACAGCATCTGCACGCCCAGGGCTTCGAATTCTGCATTTTTCTCGGCGACCGCCGAGATTTCAGTGGCTCAGACAAAGGTGAAATCACCGGGATAAAAGCACAGGACAACCCATTTTCCCAGGTGATCCGACAGTTTGACTTCTGTGAATTCATTGTTGAAATAGGCCGGAGCAGTGAAGTCCGGCGCTTTTTGTCCGATCTGAATCATGTGTTGTTCTCCTTGTGTCACAGGGGTTTCAGGTTGTTGCGTTTCTTCAGGGCTTTTCGCAACTTTGGCCGAAGGACGCTTGCATCCCACCGCGGGTTTTTCTGCCATATAGTACCTCCTTGCTTGGTGGTTTTGACATCAAAACCGCTTATCCACAGATTTTCATGTCAAAGCCAGGATAGGATAAGATCCTGTTTTTTGTCAATCAGAAACCGGCAAACATGAATTGAGATCCAAGCCATGCTTTTGATTATTTCAACTTATCCAGCCGGTAATTGATATCCCAATCAAGCTTTTGAATATCCGAATCCGGAACATCGTACGCTGCATACACATCCTGCCAGGTCGATATCGCCCGGATAACTGTATCAATGATTTGATCGGGGTTTTTTATGTTCTGATCAGCGGCATATGCAAGAAATACCGATCTATTTGGTGAGAATTCTCCCGATCCCTTGGGAAATGACAATGCATGAGATCGTTTCCCGGGAATATCCGGCAGCAAATCATAAGCGGGAGACAGACAATAGCCGGCTTCTCTGTGAAGCATACAAAAATTTTTCAGGTGATCATCCGTGTTGCCGATGGCGGCATTGAAAACCATTTGCCGGAACAATGCCGGTATATCAATCGATGGCTGGACACTGTATTTTTTTATCGCCTTGAAAATATCATCGTACCATGCATGATATCGGGCGTTTAAAACCGTCTTCATGCTGATCATATGGTATCTTCCACCACCATCTGCCATATCGAACCGTTTCACCAATAATGCTTTGCGGGTACCAACAGTAAGGATTTTGAACTCCGGCACTTTTACACCGCAATTTTCAGCAAGTTTTAATGTGGCAGCCTCTATTTGTTCTATATGAAAAAGATCATTATGTTTGGGAAATTTTGCAAGCCAGAGGGTATTGTCTTTTTCACGAACAAGGGATTTGGGTCGGGCACCCCCGGGAGAACTGCCATAAATTGCCAATGAATTGAATTCTTGATCGCTCAAATATTCGCCGGCATCATACCGTAATGCCAGTTCAAGCAATTGTTCCAGGTTCAGCATATCAGCAGAGGGGTCTTGTGTCTTGATTTGATTGTCAGTTTCAAAACAGAGGGCACCTATGCCGCTGTCGGCAAGCGCTTCAAGTAATCTGGGTTCTGTTTGTTCAGGGGGGGTGAGGTTCGCTCTGCGTGCCAGAATTTTTCTGCCCCAATCATCCGGTAGTGCATCTTCGAAAACTCCATGAATCCCTCGGGGCCTGTTTGCTGTAAACTCTTTCGGGGTCAGCGGAAGGTTGGCAGGATCCAGTGGAAATGCATCAGGGTGCTGCATATATTCCGGTGTATAGCGAAACGCCCCCCTGATCCTGCCGTTTGCTTCAGGGGTTCCTGTGATAATCTCGCCACATTTTATTTTGAAGTTATTTGGAAAAATTAATCGTACATCAAGATGAAGCAATTATTTTTTCCTCCCGGCACGCTGTCGGCCTTTTGTCTTTTTGATCATTTCATGTTGTGCAAATAACGAGTCCCGGGGGGCGAACAAATGGTCCAGATCGTTGAGTTTGTCAAGAATAGCCAGCGCTTTTACCCAGGTGCCTATCGCCACTGTGGGCCTGCCCTGTTCCATGTTTTGTAAAGTGGGAATGGAAACCCCTATCCGCCATGCAAATTCTTTTTGCGAATCATTTCGCTCCAGCCTGGCTGCTTTTAACCGCCGGCCCAGGTTTTCCAGGGCGGTTTTTTCCATATCATCAATCATAGTTTGTATTGTACCTCAATTATGAAGTTAATACAAACTATAATCAGGTTGTAGCGTTCAGGTATGTCAACCCGGTGAGAAAACTGTGCCGGTTCGGCCATACCGGTGTTGACAACCACACCTGTGCTGTCCTATTGTGCTGTGGAACTGATAAGGAGTGCATCATATGAAACGCTGGATTTATTCGATCATTGCCATTATCCTGGTGCTGGGTATCGGTGCCGGCATCTTTTTGAACCATTTGAAGACAGCGGCCCTGCCCGTCATTGACGGAGCATTGTCCATAGAGGGTATGGCAGCACCGGTTACCGTGTTTCGGGATGCCCATGGGGTACCTTCTGTTTTCGCGGACAATGAACCGGACCTGTACCGGGCCGTAGGCTATGTGATGGCCCAGGATCGACTCTGGCAGATGGATCTGCTCCGCCGGGTCACCCTGGGGAGGTTGTCGGAACTTTTTGGCGAGCCCCTGGTGGAGGTGGACCTGTTGATGCGGGCCTTGAAAATCAGTCAAAAAAGCCGGGCCATTATCGAAAACTGGCAGGACCAGCGCCTGCTCACGTCCCTGGACGCGTTCTGTGCCGGGGTCAATGCATATATCACCGATGCCGGCAGCAGCCTGCCCCCGGAATTTAAGATACTGGGATACACGCCTGAACCCTGGGAGCCCATCCATTCCGTCAACCTGATTGGGTATATGGCCTGGGATCTGACCAATCCCTACCAGATTGAACCACTTTTCCACAAAATCCGGCAGCAGGTGGGGGAAGAGCGGTTCCGGGAACTGCTCCCGGACCTTGCCATGCAGAAAACCCCGGTGCACCTGCCTGGATATGACATGGTCTCCAGCGGCTGGGATGCGGGACTGCGGCAATCGGCACAAATGCTGGAAAATCTGGGCGTTACGATATTCCATGGATCCAACAACTGGGCCGCCGGTCCGGACCGCACCCATACCGGCCAGCCGTTGTTTGCCAATGACATGCATCTGGGCCTCAATGCCCCGGGCCTGTGGTACCCCATGCTTCACCATGCACAAGGCGGTGTTCATGTCAGCGGCGTGGTGCTGCCCGGTCAGCCCTTTGTGATTGTTGGGCACAACGCGCACATCGCCTGGGGTATGACCAATGTGACGGTGGATGATATGGATTTTTTCCTGGAAAAAACCGATGATGCCCACCCCGGGCAATACCAGTACATGGGGGAATGGATCGACTTTGAAACAGAGCAGCAGACCATCCATATCAAGGG
>JAIVHE010000096.1 GCA_020201255.1 Desulfobacteraceae bacterium | reverse complement strand
ACCGCAATTTCCTCCACCCGTATGCCAGCCTTGAACGCTGCAACCTGCAGCACGCCGGACACTTTGCCCAGCATAATACCTGATCGGGGATATTTTTCAAGGGAGTAAATATCCTCGATCACCACAATATCAGGGGTCTGCTCCCTGAGAAATGCAGATATCCGTGTGTAAATGGTGTGGAGCCGAAAAGGTGTGCTATGGTCCGACCTGGTTGCAACACTACCGAATGAATACCGGATCACCCTGACCATATCACCTTCGAGAACCCCTATTCCCGTACCGGCAAGGCCAGGATCAATTCCCACAATCTTTATCATTTTTTTTTGCCGGACCTGATCTATTTTTTTTGCAAAACTCAGTCCAGTTGTTTGAGCTTTTCCCTGGCAAAGTCAGCTTCCCTGGACTCGGGATACCGGTTCACAAGCTCATTTAACAGCAGCCTGGCATTGGCTTTTTCCCCGAGTTCTGCAAAGGAATACCCCTGCTTTAAACGGGCTGCGGAAGCTTTGTTTGAATCAGGGTATTGTTCGAGCACTTTCTGGTATTCCAAAATGGCTTTTTCATACCATTTGTCCACATAATAGCTGTCGGCAATCCAGAACCGGGCATTGGCTGCAAGGTCTGAATCCGGATATTTGTTGATGAAATTTTCAAAATTGATCCTGGCTTGTTCCATGTCCCCGTCATCAAACAGTTTTTTGGCAAACGCATACAGCCCCTGTTCTGAATCAATTTTTTGGGCAACATCCTCTGTGGTGCCGCTGTCAGGTTCCAATGCAGCAGTTACATCAGGGTCGACGATGGTGGGCTCAAACCCCAAATAGTTTTCCAGGGTGAGAATTTTTGTATAATTGCGGGAAATGGCATTGTCCAGACGGTCCAGCCGTGCTTCAAGATCCTGTTGGCCGACCTGGCTTTTGCTGCCGAACCGGTGGTTGACCTCTTCGATCATCCCCTGGAGCTGGCCGAATTTTTCCTGAAGCCGGGTAAGTTCATACTTGATTTCCGCTGTGGTTTCCCGGTTCAGTGTTTCATTTTTCTGGATTCTTTGTTCAATTTCCCCAAGGCTTGTTTCCAAATCAGCTTCTTTTCCAAAAAATGCTTCCTGCAATTCCATCTGCCGGTTATTTTCCATTTCCATTGCTGCGATACGGTTTTCCAACATCTGATGTTGTTCCGGTGTCACACACCCTGAAAACAAAAAAAAGACAACCGCCCCGCAGATCCATACCAACATGTGTTTCATTGCAAAACCCCGCCCTCATCAAAAAAGAGAATAAGACCAGGCAAAAGATGCAGCCTGCCTGATCCTGCATTATTCAAAAAACATGAAAAAAAGGATCAGGCCAAGCAGTGTGCTGTGCCTGATCCCATGCAGACACATTTATTTCAACACAAATTGGGCCCGGCGGTTTTTGGCATAGGCTGCTTCTGTCTGTCCCGGATCCAGGGGACGTTCCTCACCATAACTGACGGTATCCAGACGAAACCCACCGATGCCCAGGTCCTGCAGATAATTTTGTACTGCATTGGCACGGCGCTCGCCCAGGGCCAGGTTATATTCGGTGGTACCCCGTTCATCACAGTGGCCTTCAATGGTCACGCTCACCTTCTGGTTTTGTTTGAGCCATTGGGCTTTTTCCTTTACCAGCTCTTTTGCCTCGGATGACAGCTCTGCGCTGTCAAATGCAAAATGAATGTTCTGGTGCAGAAACCGGGTTTTGGCAGCCTGTTGTCTGGCCTGCTCGACCGCTTTTTCACCGGCTGCCTGGGCCTCGAGTTCCTGCTGCCTGATCCGTTCTGCTTCGGCTTTTCTCTGGGCTTCCGCTTCGGCAGCAGCCTGTGCTTCTGCCTGTGCCTGGTCTTCTATGGTGCTAGCATCAGACACCACGGTTTTTTTTGCACATGACACCGTCAAAAAAAGTCCTGCCACAAGAATCGCCATTACAACATTGATCCACAGTTTTTTGTTCATCACGCCTCCATTGGTTACAAATTCTTTGGTTACACATTATGTTCTGTTTTTTGTACGCCTTCTTTTTTTAGTCTTCAATCGTCATGGGCCCGGACCATCCGGGCTGGGTCTGTCTTCCTTTCATGTGCAGCAGTCTGCGCTGATCCGTCCCTGCCGCCGTCATCACATACAGGGCCGAAGAATTGCCTTCCCGGTTGGAGGTAAAAACAATAAGATTGCCGTCTGGAGACCAGGAAGGGTCTTCGTTATCCTTCTGGTCCCGGGTCAGCTGTACCGGCATTCCCGGGCCTGATGCCAGATTGATCATATAAATATCGATCTGGTTTTTTTCAATCCCCACATAGGCCATCTTGTTTCCATCCGGAGACCAGGCAGGAGAAGTGTTGTAATTTCCCTGAAAGGTCACCCGCCGGACCTCCTGTGTGTTCAGGTCCGTAATATAAATCTGGGGAGTTCCGGAGCGGTTGGAAACAAACGCAATTTTCTTTCCATCCGGTGAAAACACAGGAGAAACATTAATCCCCCAGCTGTCTGTTATCTTTGTAATGATTTCTCCGTTCCGGGTCAACAGATATATTTGCTGGTTTCCGGAAAAACTCATGGCAGCCGCCAGTTTTGCCTGCCCCGGCATCCATGCGGGAGAAATGTTCATGCCTTCCCGGTTGACAATAGCGCCCCGGTTTTCTGCAAGATGTTTGATATAGATGTCGGGTTTTCCCCCGGCATAGGACACATAGGCCAGCCACTGCCCGTCCGATGACCAGGCCGGTGAAAGAGAGATACTTTTGTGATGGGTCACCTGTTTGGGGTTGTGTCCGTCAAAATCACTGACAAACACCTCTTTGTTTCCGTTCACCGTGGAAATAAAGGAAAGCTTGCTGTTAAATACCCCCCATGTGCCGGTGAGGGCATAGGAGACCTCGGCACAGAACAGATGAATCATCCGGCGGACCTGGCCAGGCGGGCCGGTGTATATTTTGCCCTTGAGCAGTTTGGTGTTAAAGGTATCAAACAACCGCAGCTTGAGTTGTACCTGGTCCCCGTCTATTTCAACACCGCCGGTGATGAGCAGTTCCGCTCCGATACCGGTCCAGTCCCGAAAATGTATCTGCCCCAGTTGAATACCGGTCTGGGCGGGACTGGATAAAAACGCCCGGGGGTTCACCAGTTTCAAATACCCGGTAAATTCCAGTCCTTCGTTGAGAATCGTTAGGGCGGTGGTGCCGATCTCTGTTTCCGCATCTTTTCCGGTCAGGGCCTTGAATTCGGTGACCGCCACCGGGGTTTTGTGTAAAAACGGGTTGCTGATGTTAATGGTATCATAGGATTTTGCCCACCCCTGTGCCGGGTGCCACAAAAAAAACACCGTTGCCAGGACCAGGAGTATATGCCAGGAGCGTGGCAGGGGCGGCACAGACATCCTGTCCCGAAAGGCTGCCACGCAGGGGGAAAGTGGATACCCCGCAGAAGAACGAGACTTGTGGATATTTTTCAACAACTTCGTGTTTACATAATGCAAGAACATACCTATTTCAATCCTTTTGGTGTAAAAATGACAACCACATCATAAGAAGCCATGCCTTTGGGCAGTTGCGGCAGGGGGCTGGCCCGCTGGATCGCCCGTTTGGCACTCTGGTCAAGATATCTGTTGCCGGACCTTGTTTCATAAACAATATCTCTTATGTCCCCGTTTTTCAAAATTTTGATCAATATTCTGACTTCAATGTTCTGGTCCATGCCTGCCAGCATTTCATTGAACACCCAGTTCTGTTCAATGGCACTTTGTAACGCCATTTTGTATATATCAATGGGGCTAACCCCTTTTCTGCCCTCACCGGCACCAGTGCCGGACCCCGCACTGGGACCTGTGCTGTTTCCATCAGAGCGGACCTGTGCATCCGCATCCTGCTGCTGTACCGACTGGGCAAGCCGTTCCATGGCCCGGGCCAGCTGTTCTTTTTTTTGGGCTTCCATGTCATCAGCCAGTTTTTTTCTGGCCTTTTCCTGCTCTTTTTCGGGATC
>JAIVHE010000400.1 GCA_020201255.1 Desulfobacteraceae bacterium | reverse complement strand
GATCATGGAAGATAAAGAAACTATCCCTAAAATATTGGTAATTGATGATGAAATGGATATACGGGATGGGTGTGAACGGATTCTTTCCCGGATGGGGTATGATGTGCTGTGTGCAGAAAATGGACAAGACGGGTTACAGATGCTTGAAAACGAAGATATCTGCATTGTCCTCTGCGATATTAAAATGCCCGGCATGGATGGGTTTGAAGTCCTGGCAGAGATCAAAGAACAGTATCAATCTGTTCTGGTCATAATGCTGACAGGTTTCAGCACCGTTGAAGCCGCCATTGAAGCCATGAAAAAAGGCGCATATGATTTTATCTCAAAACCGTTTACACCGGACGAATTGAGAATTGTCATTAAAAGGGCATCTGAAACCCTGCACCTTACGCTGGAGGCAAACGCCCTTAAACTGGAACAGCAGAAAAATCTAATCGACCTTGAAACAGAACAAAGCCGGATCCGTACGATTTTAGAATCTTTGCCCCATGGACTTATGGTGACCAATATTCAGGGTCAGATTGTTTTGATGAACCCTGTGGCGCAGCAATATCTCGACCTGGGCCAGGACTCGTGTGTGGGTAAAAAGATCGCGATGTGCATCGAGGATAAAGGCTTGTGCGATTATATAATGAAAATCTCCAGAGGCCATTTCAAGGCGGATGAGGATATACCTTCCTACGAACTTGCTCTATCCAAAGAGCGGTTTATCCTTGCCGAGGGCCGGCCGGTTTTAAACGAGGATGCCAAATGCATAGGGGCGGTGGTGACGCTCTCTGATATTACGGATTTGAAAATATTTGACCGGTTGAAATCCGAGTTTGTGGCCCAGGTGTCGCATGAGCTTCGCTCTCCTCTGTCTGTCATTCATGATCAAATTGGCATGGTTATCAAGGCAAGTGATTCAGAAAAATCAGGGAAATCTGAAAACAACCAGTATCTGCTTTGTCGTGCCAGGGAGAAAACCAAAAACCTGATCTCTCTTATCGGAGATCTTCTTGATGTTTCAAGGATTGAAGCCGGTAGTGAATGCCTGGAATCGGTTAAAGTGCGGGTGGAAGATATTATAAAAAGGATTGTCGAATTTCAGGAAGTCCAGGCCAAAAAGAAGAACCAGTCCATTGCGTTGACGCTGCCGGATAAAAAAACGCCCCCATTGATCTGCGACCCCACAGCACTTGAAAGCATTTTTGGTAATCTGATCACAAATGCCATAAAATATACCCCGGACGGGGGCAAGATATCCATAAAAATGGATAGCAAAGATGAGAATATTCGGGTGGAAATAAAAGACAACGGGTTTGGCATTGAACAAAAACATCTGCCCAGACTTTTTGAAAAATTCTACCGGGTTAAAGATGATAACACCCGTTTCATCAATGGTACCGGCCTGGGGCTTACTATCGTCAAATCACTTGTTGACGCTTTGAAAGGCAGTATTCATGTAGAAAGTGAGCCCGGCCACGGCACCTTGTTTACGGTAATTTTACCCTGCAATGCGCAAACCGGACAAACTCAATAAGTAACTTTATTCTAACAGTGATCGGATGCTTTCCAGGATATCCTCGTATGATGCCGGTTTGAACAGAATATCATCTGCCTCCATATCCATCGCCTGCGAATGGGTATACTGTGTTGAGCTGACATGGTCTGAAACCGCAGTGAGTACAATAATGGGAATATCTGCATACTGATCATCATTTTTAAGCTCGGAACATACCTGGAAGCCATCTTTTTCCGGCATCATGATGTCCAAAACAATGGCATCCGGCGGGTTTTTCTTTACTTTCTGCATTGCCTCGACCCCATTGTAAGCAACTTCAACTGTATATCCTTCATCTTGAAGGCTTAGTTTCAGCATTGTCACAAAATCAGGCTCGTCATCAACGATTAATACTGTTTGTTTGCCCATAATTCACCCCCCTTTTATGATTAGCACGTTGCACTTATTTTTCATTAATACCATGCCAAAAATAATTTGTCGATATTATCATCAATTTTTACCCCTGCGGGTTTCGCCTTAGAACAGCCCATTTTCACAGCGGTTCAACCCAAAAAAAACCTGCATTTTAGGGCTTTTTCAATGCACTTGGTATTATGCGCCGGGAACGTCCCGTTTTTTTTTCAAATCAACTTTTCAAATCAACTTTTTCGGATCAAATTCCGCAAAAGTCTTGACTATTTCGGAATGGATGTCAGAATAGTCTTCATGGAACGATATATCACACCTTATATTCAACAAGATCTGGATAAAAAAATCATCCTGCTGACCGGACCGCGCCAAACCGGAAAAACAACGCTGTCAAAAATGCTGAAAACCGATTTTGATTATTTCAACTATGATAATGTTGATGACAGATCCAGCTTGCAGGAAAGATCCTGGGACCGGTCAAAGCCCCTGATTATCTTTGATGAACTGCACAAGCTGAAAAACTGGAAGTCATGGGTGAAGGGAATTTATGATAAAGAAGGGCTTCCACCGTCCATAGTGGTTACAGGCAGCGCCCGGTTGGACACCTATAGGAAAGTGGGGGATTCTCTGGCAGGACGGTTTTTTCAGTTCAGACTGCATCCCCTGGATCTGAAAGAGATTCACCTGTTTTTAAAACCAGCCGACCTTGAAGCGGCACTGGACATCCTGCTTTCGGTTGGTGGTTTTCCAGAGCCTTTTTTAAACGGCACAACCCGTTTCTATAACCGCTGGAAAAAATCCCATCTGGATATCATTATTAAACAAGATCTCATTGACATTGAAAATGTTCAGCAGATCACACAAATCGAAACGCTGATCCAATTATTGAGACACCGGGTGGGAAACCCGGTGTCATACAGCGCCCTGGCCCGGGACCTGCAATGTTCAGATAAAACAGTGAAAAGATGGCTCACGATCCTCGAAAACATGTATGTGCTTTTTACAGTGCCGCCCTTTCATAAAAACATTGCCAGGGCGATTCAAAAAGCGCCTAAATTTTACTTTTACGATACCGGGCAGGTTCTGGGAGATCCAGGCATAAAGCTGGAAAACGCCGTGGCATGTGCCATTCAAAAAGAACTGCATTTTCGGGAGGATTGTCTGGGAGAAGAAGGAAGACTCCATTATGTGAAAAACAAGGATGGCAAAGAGATTGATTTCTGTATTTCAACAAACAACACCCCCGGTTTGTTGGTAGAGGTAAAATGGAACAACAACAACCTGAGCCCGAATTTCGAGATATTTAATGCATTTTTTCCCGGAATTAAGATGGTTCAGGTGTCAAAAAAACTGGACAGGGAAAAGACGTTTCCGAACGGGGCGGAAATCAGGCGGGCTTCCAGCTGGTTGTCTCAATTACACCTGCCTTCATAGTCTCCTGGCTGACCCTGTTTTCAGGATATTGATACCTCCCTGTTCATCCTGAAAAATGGAACATAAACCGATGATAAAAAAAGATATGATTTCAACCGATTCTGAAATGGCTATCCAACTGAACAAGCTGAATATAGCGTTTGACGGGCAACCGGTGTTGAAAGACCTGTCTCTGAGCATGTTACATGGGGAAAAAGTGGCCCTGACCGGTCCGTCCGGTTCCGGAAAATCCACGGTTCTCAGGTGCATTCTGGGTCTTGTGATGCCTGATTCCGGCACTATAAAGATCCTGGGAGAACCCGTCACCCGCCTCAATATCTGGCAGAAAAGGCGCCACATTGCCTATGTGGCCCAGGAACCTGATCTGGGCACCGGCAGTGTCCAAGAAGTGATTGAAACACCGTTCTCCTATCGGACGAATACCGGGCTGCGGGACAATCTTGCCCGTCTTCCCACAATCATGGAACGGTTCAACCTGCCGCAATCGTTACTGGACAAGCAGATCACCCGGCTTTCCGGCGGTGAAAAACAGCGGATTGCCCTGGTCATTGCCATTTTGCTGGATCGCGCCATTGTGCTGCTCGATGAAGCCTCGTCTGCCCTTGACACCAAAAACAAACAGGCAGTGGCCGCGTACTTCAGACAGGCGGAAA
>JAIVHE010000399.1 GCA_020201255.1 Desulfobacteraceae bacterium | reverse complement strand
AATGAGGAGGTTTATATGGCGACAATGCAGATAAAATCAATGGATGATCAATTGTATAATGCGCTTAAAATCAGGGCGAAAGCTGAGAACAGGTCTTTAAGTCAGCAGGTTGTGATGATAATAAAAGACTATTTATCCAAACCTGATAAAAAAGCGCAGCATCAGACAAATGAATTTTTAAAGCTGGCAGGTTCATGGAAAGATGACAGAAGTGCAGAAACAATAATACAGGATATAAAAAATAGTCGATCAACAAAACGGTTCGATTTTATGGATAACACAAATGTTTTTGATTGATACGGACATTATTATTTATTCGTTAAAGAACGATGAAAAAGTTATCCGGAATTTTAACTTATACGCACAGGAACCTAAGGCAGTTTCGATTATAACTATTGGTGAACTTTTATATGGCGCGTATAAATCACATAGAAAAATTGAAAATCTTGGCAAAGTGCATAGAATCGTGGATATATTCCCTGTAATTGAAATATCAATGACAGTTATTGACACTTTTGCCCATCTAAAAGCAGACCTTGCGGCAAAGGGAATTGTCATAGATGCGTTTGATCTTCTAATCGGAGCCACAGCACTCTCTATGAATTATTCGGTTGTCACCAACAATGAAAAACATTTTACAAAAATTCCTGGTCTGAATATTGTCAACTGGGCTAACGGGGTCTGACCCAAGTAAAAACATCGGTTTTGAACGGGTGGTGATGCAGATAGAGCGTGTGAGGGGATAATGTCTTTCCTTGACGGACCAGGGTTCAGATACCGATGTCCAATCTATTTCAGCTGGCTGTCTTTGCTGCCCCGGCGGTTGTAAAGGCTGGATCCAGCGTGGCTTTTTTCCCTTTCTGTTTGACACTGAACACACAGCCGCACCCCGGGAAGGGCGTGGCGCCGTGCCTCGGGAATAGGTTCTTCGCACACTTCACAATGGGTCCTGCTTTTACCGTTTCCCAGGCAGCTTCTGGCCCGCTTCACTGCATCAGCCACACCAGCATCGATCTGTTCCTGCACCGCCCCGTCTTTTGCCCATCCCACCGCCATGATCCGCTCCTGTTTTCTTTGTTTGTGCTTTATCTGACAGGTAAATATAGACACGTTGTCACCTGAATGCAAGCAGGTCTTCATTTGCCGGAAGCATCCAGGGAGGACGACTGTTTGCAGCAGCACTCTGTCGCCGGCTCCGCCCCTGGTGGCATCCTGTGCCCGGGCCGAGATCCTTCAGGGGCCAGGTTCTATGGGAATAATCAAATATAGCGATCCATTCTCTGACGGTAAACGGCCCGGCATATTGTATCAGGCCCCTTACGGCTCTGACGGTCCGTTCACAGGACACCACCAGGGGCTTTCCATAACGCTCACGTCGCTAACGGCTAAAAGGGGTAAGAATGGGTAAAGGGACAGAATAAAAATTTATCTGGCGAGGCGGACACACTCCCGTAGGATATACCCAAAAAACAGGCGGTTAAATATTTTTACTTTCACCTTGATATCTGCTATAAAGACGTACGTTTTATGAGAACCTGAAGGGAGCCCCCGGAGGTGTCCTGTGAACGGACCGTCAGAGCCGGAGGGGGCCTGGTACGACATTCCGGAATGTCAACCAGGATAATGTACGGGCGGTTCCAGAACCACACCCCGCATTGTCCCGGCCCACGCAGGATCTCGGGCCGGGCACAGGACACCTCCGGGGGCGGTCCTGTGATCAGGACACTACAGGGGTAGTCGAAAAACCGGCACGCATATGGCAAATATCAAAACATTTACGGCGGTAAGATATTGTAAAACCTTATGAAAACATTGAAAACACAGCATGAAACCCTTTTCAAAGATGCCCGCCGCATGGAAGACCTGGCAGACAACAGCATCGACCTGGTGGTAACCTCACCGCCCTATCCCATGATCGAAATGTGGGATCTTGTGTTTGAAGCAATGGCCCCGGAGGTTGGCAGATGTTTGTCCAAACGCAACGGGCCGGCCGCGTTCGAGGCCATGCATAAAATTCTGGACCCGGTGTGGGAGGAATGCTTCCGGGTGCTAAAACCCGGGGGATTTGCATGTATCAATATCGGGGACGCCACCCGGACCATCAACGCTCGGTTCGCCCTGTATACCAATCACGCCAGAATTCTGTCCGCTGCCTGGAATATTGGTTTCACCAGCCTGCCCTGCATTATCTGGCGCAAGCAGACCAATGCCCCCAACAAGTTCATGGGATCGGGCATGCTGCCGGCCGGTGCCTATGTCACCCTGGAACATGAGTATGTCCTGATTTTACGCAAAAAAGACAAACGCGAATTCAAGACCCCGGAAGAAAAACAGCTGCGCCGGGAAAGTGCTGTTTTCTGGGAAGAGCGCAACGTCTGGTTTTCCGATGTCTGGTTTGACATCAAAGGCACGGTGCAGGCCCTGGCGGATGTGGCGGACAGAAAACGCAGCGCTGCCTTTCCCTTTGCACTGGCCCACCGCCTGATCAACATGTATTCCGTTCAAAACGACCTGGTACTGGACCCGTTCATGGGGACAGGCACCACCATGGCTGCGGCCATGGCTGCCGGCCGCAGCAGCATGGGGTATGACAGGGATACAGATCTGATCTCTGCCGTCACCCGGACAGCCGGGGCCCTGCCGCCCCTGGCAAAAGAGGTGATCAGCCGGCGCCTGGACCGGCATCTGGCTTTTGTGGAAGCGCGCAAGGCTGCCGGAAAACCGATAAAACACAGGAACGAACCCTATGGTTTCCCGGTGATCACCAACCAGGAAAAATTTTTGCAGCTGTATATGCCCGCAGAAGTTGTCCAGACCGGGAATGCCCGGTTTGAAGTGTCGCACGAAAAGGCACCGGTGCAGTATCATTACAGCCTTTTTGACAAATGAAAAATCAAACAGACAGGCAGGCAGGCAGGCACATGGCATCTTTGATGGAAGATCCTGACAAGGCCGCAGATGAATACGGCAAGCTTTACAAAGAAAGCCGCATGGCCCAGAAACGCCTCAACACCCTGCTCAAGTTTCTGCCGGATCCGGTGTTCGCCTTTACCCTGGACAATACCGTGGAATATGTCAATCCTGCCTTTGAACGGGTTTTTGGATGGAAACTGGAGGACATAAAAGGCAAAAACATCCCTTTTGTTCCCCGGCATTTACTGGGCCAGGCCAAACAGGGGATGAAACAACTGTTTTTAAACCGGACGGTTATGGATTTTGAAACCCAGCGGTACACCAGGGACGGACGGCTTCTTGATATCATGATCAACGGCTCGATCTTGTATGATGAAGAAGATACCCCCATGGGCCAGGTATTGATACTGCGGGATGTGACGGCTGAAAAACGCATGGCAAAAACCAACCAGATCATGTTCAGAATCTCCAATGCCCTGCACACCTATCACAAACTGGGGGATCTCATCTCTATCATTACCAGGGAAATCCAGGAACTGGTGTCTGTGGAAGGGGCATTTATTCTTCTGGCGGATGAATCCACAGATGAACTGTATTTTTTTTCCGCCCAATTCAAAAGCGCGGCATCGGGAAAAAAATTTACGAAAATCAGGTTTCCCGCAGACCAGGGGGTATCCGGCCATGTTTACAAAACCGGCATGCCCATGGTGATTCCGGATGTATCCCAATGCGATTTTTATCTGCGCAGGGTGGATGAAGAAACCGATCTGGTGGCCAAAAATATGCTGTCTGTTCCCATCAAGCACAAAGACCGGCGCATCGGGGTGGTGTCTGTGGTAAACAAACGCCGGGGCGGGTTTGACAGCACGGATACCGAGCAGCTGATGATGGTGGCCAGTACCATTGCCCTGCCCATTGAAAACACCCGGATCCATGAAGAGCTGGAGCAGTCTTATAAAGATCTGAAAATATTGAACCAGGCAAAGGACAAGGTCATCAACCATTTGGCCCATGAACTCAAAACCCCGGTTTCTGTGGTGGATGCCGCCATGAAATTGCTGACGAAAAAGCTTGCTGCCAGCGGCATCACAGACCTCCAG